>DBWU01000004.1 GCA_002309395.1 Oscillospiraceae bacterium UBA1230 | reverse complement strand
ATCATCTACGATCAGCGCAAACAGGTACTCGACGGCATGGACGTGAAGGACGTCATCATGAATATGATGCACAACGCCATTGCTTCCCACGTGAACGGCGCGTTTCTCGCCCAGCCCCATCTGGACGCGGAGGGCGCCCGGGAGGTGCTGCGCGGCGCGGAAGGCGTCTACTTCCCCAAATACGCCGTGCGCCTCGATCCCCAGGAGCTGGATACGCTGAGTGCCGAGGACGTGATCGAACGCTTCTGCGCCGCCGCCGAGGAATTCTACGAGAAGAAGGAGCAGGAGTTCACCTCACCCGTTATGCGGGAGCTGGAGCGCGTCGTGATGCTCCGGGTGGTAGACGAGTACTGGATGGATCATATCGACGCCATGGCGGATCTGCGGCAGGGCATCCGTCTGCGCGCCTACGCCCAGACCGACCCGGTGATCGCCTATAAGAAGGAATCGCTGGAGATGTTCGAGGAGATGATCGCCGCTATCCAGGAGGAAACGGTGCGACGGATCTACTCCGTGCGCCTGCGGCAGAACGAGGAAGTTAAGCGCCAGCGCGTCGCCACCGGAATGACGGAGAACGTGGGCGGCGACGGCACGGTGAAAAAACAGCCGAAAAAAGTGGTGAAGATCGGGCGGAACGACCCGTGCCCCTGCGGATCGGGATTGAAGTGGAAAAAATGTACCTGCGCCCAGTATCACAGTAACTGACACGCCGGCGGCGCGTATCGCCGGGAAAGGGGGCCGCGCTTATGCAAAAGAATAACGCCGCCTCCTTATGGATGCTGACGCTCTCCATGGTGATCTTCGGGAGCATCGGCGTCTTTCGCCGCGCCATTCCCCTGACCTCGGCGGCTCTGGCGTGCTTTCGGGGCGCGGCCGGGGCGCTGTTCCTTTTGGCGGCGGCGGTCGTACAAAAGAAAAAGATCTTTCGCCCGGCAGGCGGCAGGACGACGGCGCTGCTGCTCCTGTCCGGCGCGCTTATGGGACTGAACTGGCTGCTGCTGTTCGAGGCGTACCGATATACCACGGTCGCCACCGCCACCTTGTGCTACTACATGGCGCCCACCATGGTGATTTTGCTCTCGCCGGTGGTGTTTCGGGTGAAGATCGGGTGGAAAAAAGGTCTGTGCGCCGCCGTATCCGTGGCAGGAATGGTGCTGGTATCCGGCGTGATCGGGGGCGGTGCGCCCCGGTCGGCGGACGGGGTCGGCATGCTGTTCGGTCTGGGCGCCGCCGTGCTGTACGCCGCGGTGATCCTGCTGAATAAGAAGTTCTCCGGCGTGGACACGTATCAAAAAACCATCCTGCAGCTTCTGGCGGCGGCGGTGGTACTGCTCCCTTCCCTGCTTGTTGAAAAACCGTCCCTGTCCGGCTTTCAAACGGCGGAGGCGGTGCTTTTGCTGTTGACCGTGGGACTGGTGCATACCGGCGCGGCATACGCGCTGTATTTCGGCAGTATGGACGGCTTACAGGTGCAGACGGTGGCGCTTTTCAGCTACCTGGACCCGGTAACGGCGCTGATCCTGTCGGCGCTGGTACTCAAAGAGCCGGTGACGCTTCTCTCGCTATCGGGTGCTGTGCTGATCCTCGGCGCGGCGGTGGTGGGAGAACTGCCGGCAAAACAGGCGGCGCCGGAGGCGGAAAGGAGCGAACGTGAGCTTTCACAGCCATGAGCAAAACGGCTTGGTCTACTTGACGAGCGACGCGCTCTCCGGCGTGCGGCACGGTTTTTCCACGCGCCGGGGCGGCGTCAGCGCGCCGCCGTGGGATACGCTGAATCTGGGCGTGGGACGGGGCGACGCGCTTGCGTCCGTGCAGGAGAACTACCGACGGTTCTGCGCCGCGGTGGATATGGACGCGCGGAGCTGCGTTTTGAGCAAGCAGGTACATGAGGACAAGATCCGCCTCGTCACGCCGGAGGACCGGGGCAAGGGACTTTGGCGCGACCGGGACTACACCAGCGTGGACGGCATGATCTGCCAAACGCCGGGTCTGCCGCTGGTGGTCTTTGGCGCGGACTGCAACGTGATATTGCTCTATGACAGCGTGCAGGGCGCGATCGGCGCGGTACACGCCGGATGGCGCGGCACGGCGCTGGGCATCGTGAAAAAAACGGTGGAAGCCATGAAACGGGAGTTCGGCTGTGAGAGCGGTCATATCCGCGCCGCCATCGGCCCGTCCATCGGCGCGTGCTGTTTTGAAACGGACGGAGACGTCCCCCAGGCGCTCTACGAGGCGCTGGGTGAGGACGCCGCGCCGTTTATCACCTGGGACGGGCGGAAACACCACGCAGATCTGAAAGCGATCAACGCCCTGTGGCTCCGGCAGTGCGGTGTGACGGAAATCGACGTGTGCCCCCTGTGCACCGCCTGTTGCACCGACCTGTTCTGGTCGCACCGCAAAACGGGCGGCAATCGGGGCGCGCAGGCGGCGATGATCTCCCTGTGAAAGAACGGTACGACGGATAACAAGCAGGAGACGGCACCCACAGGTGCCGTCTCCTTTTTTCTTTTTTCGTCAATAGGTGCGGATGACTGCCGAGACCTTGCCCAGAATGGTGGCCTCCCGCCCGTCAATGGGTTGATAGTCCGGGTTCTCCGGCAGGAGCCACACTTCACCGCCGGTGCGCTTGAACCTCTTGACCGTGGCCTCCTCGCCCAACAGCGCCACCACGATTTCACCGTTGTGGGCTTCTCGCTGTTGATGCACCACCACCAGGTCGTCCGGCAAAATGCCGGCGTCACGCATGGACTGACCGCGCACGCGCAGGGCGAAATACTCCCCGTCACGGCCGCCGGTATCGAACGCCAGATAGTCCTCAATACATTCCTGCGCCAGGATGGGCGTTCCTGCCGCCACGTTGCCCACGATCGGGACTCTGCCGGCCGGAACCTCCGGCACAGCCGCGGAAGGCGCCGTCTCCTGCCCCGTCAGCGCCACGGCGCGACCCTTTCCGGCGCCCTTGCTGATCAGCCCCATCTCCTCCATATGCTTGAGGTGGAAATGCACCGTGGACGGCGACTTGAGCCCCACCGCCTCGCCGATCTCCCGAACGGACGGCGGATACCCCTGCTCCCGGGTGGCGCGGGCAATATAGTCGTAGATACACTGCTGCATTTTGGTCATCTTAGTCATACGATGCCCTCCGACACTTTTTTTACAGTATAACACGCCTTTTCCGAAATTGCAACATTTGTTCTATTATTTTTCCATGTTTTTGCAAAGAAAAATGCACCGCCGCTGTGGGGGTGCTTCTCAACTATCGTCATCGTCCTCGAAGGAGTAATCGTTCCGCTCCGGGAAATCCGGAAATTCGAATGCCGTCATAGTGTTTCGCAACCGCCGGATGCTCCGCCGCTGTGATTTCGCGGCCTCTTACGTGCCACCCGCGTCGCCTCCGGCGCCGCACGGTTCGTAAGGTCGGCGGAAAAGCGGCAAAAGAAAAACATACGACCGGGGGAGGACGTAAATTTTTCCCGCTTGTGTAGGTTTGTCAAACATATTGGACAGAGAA
>DBWU01000036.1:42055-42705 GCA_002309395.1 Oscillospiraceae bacterium UBA1230 | reverse complement strand
ATTGCCGAGGAGGATCTGAAGCTCCGCGGACCGGGCGACTTTTTCGGCAAGCGGCAACACGGTCTGCCCAGTTTGCAGGTGGCGGACCTGAGCTGTGATATGCGGCTGCTGGACGAGGCACAGCGCGCCGCGCAGGAGTTGATGGCGTCCGATCCCGGTCTGGCACAGCCGTCCCACGAGCCGCTGCACCGCCGCATCCACGAGCTTTTTGCCCTTCACGGAGAAGGTATGAACTAACGAAAAGGGCTCCCGGTTTATCCGGGAGCTCTTATTTTAATCTATTTTGCCCAATCGGAACCGCTCGATCATCTCCGAGGTCAGGCTCACGCCCTCGTCGTGAGGCGTCAGATCCGCCCGGCGGATCCAAAAGCCCTCCTTCAGCTCCGCCTCCTCCAGCGTGATCGTGTCGCCGCCGCTTAGCTCACAGTAAAACCCCGCCAACAGCGTATCCGTCAGCGCCCAGGGTTGGCTTTTATAGTAGCGAACGTTCTTCACCTGCAGTCCCACTTCTTCCGCCACTTCGCGGCGCACCGTGTCCTCCAGCGTTTCACCGATCTCCGCAAATCCCGCCACCAGCGCGTCGCCCCGGTAGGGGCGGTCACGGTATCGCGTCAAAAGCAGGCGGTCGCCGTTCGTCACCGCCACGATCA
>DBWU01000036.1:39507-41995 GCA_002309395.1 Oscillospiraceae bacterium UBA1230 | reverse complement strand
CCCCTGCCGCAAAAGGCGCGGCTTTCATACCAGCGGACAAGCTGTATGCCGGTCAGCGCGGCAAACGCCGTTTCCATGGGGCGCACGCCGCGCACCTTCTGGATGGGAACGTATTCGCACCCTTCCGCCGTTTCCTCCGGTGCGGCGGCGGAAAAACAACCAACGCCGTCCAGCGAGAAGAGATACCGCCCCTCCGCCGGCACGGTGCCCAGCGCGGCAAACCGGGGCAGGTGCCACTCGGCGCCGCTTCGCTCCAGCAATACGGCGCCGGCGGATACGCACACGGCATAGTCGCTCGGCTCCGCCGGACGCGGCGTATAGGCTCTTTCAAACCGATGGGGCGCAATATCCTGGATCATGGGGATCGTCCTTTCATGTCGTTTTGGAATAGTATACCTGCACGGGGCGTAAAAAGCAACCTTGTCACCGGCGGCACGCCATGCTATACTGATGAAAAAAAGGAGGCGGCGTGATGACAAAAGAAGAACTGCGGCAAAGAGCCAACGAACTGCCTCCCGCGCCCGGCGTATATCTGATGCTGGATTCTTCCGGCACCGTGATCTACGTAGGCAAGGCGAAGCGGCTGAAGAACCGCGTGAGCCAGTATTTTCAGGAAAACGCCGGGCATAATGGCAAAACCCGTGCCATGGTGGCACAGGTGGACCGGTTTGACACCATCCTCGTGCGCTCGGAGTTCGAGGCGCTGGTTTTGGAGAACTCCCTGATCAAGCGCCATCAGCCGCGCTACAATATTCTTTTGAAAGACGACAAGGGCTATCCCTTCGTACGCCTTCCCAAAGGCGAGGCGTATCCCCGGTTCACCATGGCGGGCAAGATCAGCGACGACGGCGCCCGGTATTTCGGCCCCTTCGGCGGCAGGCACGAGACCCATCTGGCGATCGACGCGGTCTGCACCGCCCTGAAGCTGCCCACCTGCCGCCGCCGTTTTCCACGGGATATCGGCAAGGACCGGCCCTGTTTGAATTACCATATCGGGAAGTGCGACGGGTTCTGCCGCCCGGACGGGCCCGGCGAGGCGGCGTATCGGGAGCGGATCGAGCAGGCGTGCCGTCTTTTCAGCGGCAAGTTCCGCCAGTTGGAGCAGGACTGGACACAGCAGATGGAGCGTGCCGCCGAAGCGCTGCAATTTGAAACGGCGGCGCAGCTTCGCGACAGGATCCGGGCGCTGTCCGTGCTGTCCAAACAACAGCAGGTGATCGCCGGGATCTGCGCCGATACGGACGTATGGGGCGTCTACACCGGACAGGTGCGGTGCGGCTGTGCGGTACTGCACCTGGAAAACGGCGATCTGCTGGGCAAAGAGGTCAACGTGTTCCCCACCGCCGCCGGTGATCCGTCGGAGCTTCTCTCCTCTGTTTTGAGCCAATACTATCTGGATCGCTCCGTACTGCCCCGTGAGATCGTTTTGCCCGCTCTGTGGGACGGATCGGACACCTTTGAGGCGCTCCTTTCACAAAAAGCCGCCCACCGCGTGACGCTCCGCGTCCCCCTGCGGGGCGAACGGGCGGAGCTGATGCGTATGGCGGCGCGAAACGCGCAGGAAGAGGTGGAACGCGTCACCTCCGACAGCGAGCGCATCTCCAAAACGCTGGAGGCGCTGGGCGCGCTGGCAGGGTTAGCCGCGCCGCCGCGCCGACTGGAATCGTACGATATTTCCAATCTGCGCGCGGACGATATGGTGGCGTCCATGGTGGTCTTTCAGGATGGAAAGCCCCTCAAACGGGCGTATCGCCGGTTTCAGATCAAAACGCTCACCCGGCCGGACGATTACGCCGCCATGCAGGAGGTGCTGACGCGGCGGTTGCGCCACTATCTGGACGGAGACGAATCCTTTGCGCCTTTGCCGGATCTTCTGCTCATCGACGGCGGTGAAGGACACGCCCGTGCGGCGCTGGAGGCGGTCACCGCGTCGGGGTTGTCGCTTCCCGTCCTGGGCATGGTGAAGGACGACCGACACCGCACCCGCGCGCTCATCACGCCCCAGGGACAGGAGCTGGGCATCGAGCATAGTCCGCCCCTGTTCGCGCTGATCGGCCGCGTGCAGGAGGAGGTGCACCGCTTCGCCATCGAATTCCACAGNNCACCGCTTCGCCATCACGTACCACCGGCAGAAGCACGGGCGCAGCGTATACCGCAGTAAGCTGGACGGCGTGCCCGGATTGGGCGAGGCGCGCAAAAAGGCGCTTTTAAAGCAGTTCGGCACCGTGGGTGCCGTGAAGAACGCCACGGAGGAACAGCTCCGCGCCGTGCTTCCCCGGCAGGTGGCGCACGCACTGTACGAAAAGCTCCGTAAAGAGGCATAAAAGAACCGCCGCANNCGGCAATTGCCTGCGGCGGTTCTTTTGCTGGAAGCTTCTTTTTATTCGCCGAAATTGTTCTCGATCAGATCAGCCAGCGCCTTCACGGCCTCCTCCTGATCCGCGCCGTCGGCGATCAGGGTAATGGTGGTACCCTGCACGATGCCCAG
>DBWU01000036.1:26420-39478 GCA_002309395.1 Oscillospiraceae bacterium UBA1230 | reverse complement strand
TCTTCCTTCTCGACCCAGATGCCGCTTTTGAACTCGTTAGCCTTCTGGATAAAGTAAGTAGCGGGTCTGGCGTGCAGACCGACTTCGTTGTTTACAGTGATCTCCTGCGTATACATCCCATCAGCTCTCCTTTTATTTTCCTTCTGATTTGACGAAAAAACCGACGTTTGCATGGTCATTATACACAAACGCTCCATAGAATGCAATGATTTTTCCCACAAAAATAATTTTCCAATCAGCCTTTTTTGGCGCCCGTTTCGTTGCTTTTCACAAAAAACTCATTTCAGTTCTACGATCGTCACGCCGGCTTCACCCTCGCCGTAGCGTCCCAGCCTGAAGCTCTTGACCCGGCGGCTGCGCTTTAATACGGCGTGTACCGCCTGACGGAGCGCACCGGTGCCTTTGCCGTGGATGATGGTCACCGTGCCGAGTTTCGCCATCATGGCGGCGTCCAGATAGTTTTCCACCACGCTTTCCGCCTCCAGCGTTTCAAGACCCCGGATATCCAGCTCGGAGGCGGCGCGGCTTTGCAAACGCACCGTGGCGGCGCCTGTGGTGCGCGGCGGCTCTTTCACCGCTTCCCGTCCCTCCAGTAAGCGCACCTCGGCGGCACGGATCGTCATTTTCATCTTCCCTGCCTGCAATAGGAGCGTACCGTCGCCGTTGACCGCCAGTACCTGCGCCGGCATCTTTACGCCGGGCAACTCCACCCGGTCGCCAGGCTCGATCGGGCGGCCGGGCGTATATACGGGTTCCTGCGCTTCCTGCGGCGGCCGCAATTCCGCCTCCGCCTCCTTGAGATGGCGACGCACAGTGGCGCGGGCATCGTTGAGCGCTTGATAGTTCGCCTGCTGCGTCTGGTGGCGGCGCAGTTCCTCCAGCTCGGCAAAGATCTCCTCCGCTTTTTGCTGTGCCTGACGGACGATCCGCCGGGCGTCCGCCTCGCCTTTGCTCCGGGCGTTGTCACGGGCGCGTTCCATCTGCTCGCGGAACGAACGGGCTTTCGCCGCGTCCTCCTCTCTCTGGCGCCGGAGCTGGTCGGCGCGCGTCTGCGCCTCTTCCAGCGTCTGCCGTTTTTCCTCCAGCCGGGTCAAGACGTCCTCAAAGCGCAGATCGTTGGTGCCGATCTGGGCGCGCGCGTCGGTCAAGATCTCCTCCGCCAGGCCCAGCCGCCGGGCGATGGCAAATGCGTTGGACTTGCCGGGGATCCCGATCAAAAGCCGGTAGGTGGGGCGCAGCGTCTGCACGTCGAACTCGCAGGAGGCGTTTTCCACACCCGGGGTGGTCATGGCAAAGGTCTTCAGCTCGGCATAATGGGTGGTGGCGGCGATCAGCGCGCCGCGCGCACGGGCGTGCTGGATAATGGCGATCGCCAGCGCCGCGCCTTCCACCGGGTCGGTGCCGGCGCCCAGCTCGTCAAACAGAAGAAGGCTGTCGCCGTCCGCACGCTCTAAGATTTCCACGATGTTGGATGTATGGGCGGAAAAGGTGGATAAACTCTGCTCAATGCTCTGCTCGTCTCCGATGTCCGCCAGAATATGGCGGAAGATCCGCACCGTACTGCCGTCGTCGGCAGGCAGATGCAACCCACACTGCGCCATCAGGCACAAAAGACCCAGCGTTTTGAGCGCCACGGTCTTGCCGCCGGTGTTCGGTCCCGTGATGATCAGCGTATCGAATTCCTCGCCCAGCGAAAGGCTGACGGGCACCGCCTTCGCCGGGTCCAGCAGGGGGTGCCGGGCGTGGCGCAAAGTCACGCCGCCCGTTTCCCGCACCCCGGGACAGCAACCCTTCATGTCATAGCTCAACTGCGCTCTGGCAAAGATCATATCCAGGCGCACCATCACGCCGTAATCCGAAAGAATATTTGCCTGCGCGCCGGCACAGGCGGCGCTGAGGGTCATCAGGATCCGCTCGATCTCCTTCTCCTCCCGTGCCTGCAATTCCTTCAGCTCGTTGTTCGCCTGCACCGCGCCCATAGGCTCGATAAACAGCGTCGCGCCGGAAGAGGACACGTCGTGGATCAGTCCCGGCAGTTCCGCGCGGTGCTCCGCCTTGACAGGCACCACGAACCGTCCGTCACGCTGGGTGATGAGCGCCTCCTGCAGGATTTTGGCGTAGGACGGTGAGGAGATGATGCGCTGCAGGATCTGCCGCCCTTTGGACGCCGCCGCCCGCATTTTGCGCCGGATATCCGCCAGTTCGGGGCTGGCGGCGTCGGCAATGGTCTCCTCGTCCATAATGGCGCTGCGGATCATATCCTCCAGATAGCGGTTGGTATGCAGGGCGGAAAAAAGTCCGTCCAGCGCGTCGCGGTCTTCCTGCCGGCGGATTCCGTATTCCGCCACCCGGCGCGACGCGGTAAGCAGCGCGGCAATATCCAGCAGCTCCCGCGTGTTCAGCATGCCGCCCTGTTCGGCGCGGTGGAGGGCGGGTGCCATATCCTTTACGCCGGAAAAGGGCGGCGCGCCGTGAAGTCCCAGCCGGGCTTTTGCCGCGTCCGTCTCCTCCAAAAGGCGCACTACGGCTTGCCGTCCGGTAAGAGGCTTGAGCTGTAAACTGCGCTCTTTTGCCTCTTCACTGACGGCTTTTTGCGCCAGTTTCTCCAGCACCCGGGGCAGTTCCAGCGTACGGAGAGATTTTTCAAGTAGTTCACTCATGGTATGTAATCCTCATCTGTCGGCGCGAAGCGCCCGATAGTAGTCCAGCGTGCGAAACCGCCGCTCCAGCCGGGCGGAGGTGAACGATTCCGCTGCGTAATACAGACTGCGGAGCGCCGGTTCATCCGCCGTGAAGGCGTACAGCCGCGCCGCATCCGCGTTGACAGCGTGACGCAGCGCCGCCAGAGCGCCGCGCGTGAGCGGTACGGCGCTGCCTCCGCCGCCGCAGGCGGCACAGCGCACCATGCCCTGCTCCGTATCCAGTACCGGCTGTTCCGGCTCCGGCGCGCCGCACACGGCGCACCCCTCCGCCAGCGGCGCAAAGCCGCACAGCGCCATCAGCCGCAGTTCGAAAACAGGCTTCACCAGTGCCGGGTCTTTTTGCAGGGCGCTTAAAGCGTAGAGCCCGTTCAGCAACAGCGACAGCAGCTCCGGCGCGCTCTCGCTCTCCGCCGTGACGGATTCCGTCAGCTCGGCAAAATAGGAGGCCAGCGCCAAACGCTCGATATCCTGCCGCAAACCGTCAAACAGCTCCACGGTACTCCCCTGGGAGGCGTAGTACCAGCCGGCGCGCTGATAGATGACCCACTCTGAATACGCCAGCGCCTGGCTGGACGCCGCCAGAGGACTGTTCCGCCGCCGGGCGCCCCGGGCGATCAGCGTCAGCTTGCCCAGATCCGGCGTCAGCACCGTCAATATGCGGTCCGCCTCCTTCGTGTCGGTGGATCGAAGCACGATGCCCGTCGTCACTTGTTTTCCGGTTTGCTCCACGGCTTCCCGTCCTCCTCCTGCGCGGTTTGCTCCGACTGCGCGCGGTTTTGCGCCGCGTGGAGCAAATACCACTCCGGCGCGCCGGTTCGATAAAACAGTTCCCAGTAATCCGCCACGAAACGTCCCCCCTTCTCACAGTTTATTCTGTGCAGGAACGCTCCGTTTATTTCAGGAAAAAATTATTCCTCCGTATACCCCTGCCGGCGGATAAAATTCGGGTTATCACGCCAGTTTTCCTTCACCTTGACCCACGTTTGCAAAAACACCTTCGTGCCCATAAACCGCTCGATATCCTGCCGCGCCAGCGTGCTGATCTCCTTGAGCTGCGCGCCGCCTTTGCCGATGATAATGCCCTTATGGCTGGCTTTTTCGCAGTAAATCGTCACGTCCAGGTCGATGATACCGCTGTCCCGCTCGGAAAAACGCGTCACCTCCACCGCCGTGCCGTGGGGGATCTCCTTGTCAAGACAGCGCAGCAGTTTCTCCCGCACCATTTCAGCGCAGACCTGGGAATCCGCCTGATCGGTGGTCATCCCCTCCGGGAACAGAGCCGACCCCTCCGCGGCGTATTTTTCCAGCTCCGAAAGGAGTTCGGCAAGCCCCTCTCCCGTTTTGGCGGAAACAGGCAGGATCGCCTCAAACGCCGGATACGCCGCATTGTACGCGGCAATGACCGCCAGCAGATCGTCCTTCTTCTCCACCGTGTCGATCTTGTTGATACAAAGGATCACCGGCAGGTTTTCCTCCCCGATCCGCGTAAGAAGCTCCCGCTCCGGCGCGCCCACGTTCGCAACAGGCTCCACCAGCAACAGCGCGCACTCCACCGAACGCAAACTGTCGCTGACCACCTTGACCATATAGTCGCCCAGCCGGGAACGGGGTTTATGGAGTCCCGGCGTGTCCAGCAGGACGAACTGGGTTTCGCCCCGGTTCACCACGCCGCAAATGCGGTTTCGGGTGGTCTGGGGTTTGGCGGACACGATGGCGATCTTCTCGCCTACCAGCGCGTTAGTCAGGCTGGATTTTCCCACGTTGGGCCGTCCGCAGACGGTGATCATAGCGGTTTTCGTAATGGTTGACATCGTTCTTTTCCTCTCCCGGTTTCCTCAGCGCGGCAAGCCGAGCGCCGTCATCACGACTTCTTCCCGTTGCCGCATCCGGCGCTTTTCCGCGCCCTCGTCCAAATGGTCATACCCCAGCAGGTGCAGTACGGAATGCACCGCCAGATAACAGAGTTCCCGCTGTGGCGAATGACCGTATTCTTTTGCCTGTGCCTGCACCCGTTCCCATGAGATCGCCATATCGCCCAGCGGCGTCAGCCCCGTCATGGGATCGGCGTCGGCTTCATCTGACGGCGGCTCGCCCGGCGTATAGGAAAAGGCCGGGAAACTCAACACGTCCGTCGCCGCGTCCACGCCGCGCATCTTTCGGTTGATCTCCCGGATGCCGGCGTCGTCGGTCAGCAAAACGTCTATCTCGCAGGGGACCGTAACGCCCTCGCAGGAGAGCGCCGTGCGGATCGCCCGGCGCACCAGCGCCGCGGTATCCTTACCGGCGGCGTCCGCCACCGCGGCGGTCAACGGGATTCGATGTCTTATCGCCACCGTATCCACTCCCCTTTCCCTCTTCGTATTTTGCATACGCCTCGATGATGCGCTGTACCATCACGTGGCGCACCACGTCCTGCCCCGTCAGCTCACAGATGGCAACGCCCTCCACGCCCTTGAGGACTTTCATCGCCTCTTTCAATCCGCTGGGCTTGTCCCCCGGCAGGTCGATCTGGGTCACGTCGCCGGTGATGACCGCCTTGGAGCCGAACCCCATACGGGTGAGAAACATTTTCATCTGCTCCCGGCTGGTATTCTGCGCCTCGTCGAGAATGATGAAGCTGTCGTCCAGCGTACGGCCGCGCATATAGGCAAGGGGCGCCACCTCGATGTTGCCCCGTTCCAGATATTTCTGGTACGTCTCCGCCCCCAGCATATCGAAGAGCGCGTCGTACAGCGGGCGCAGATACGGGTCTACCTTGCTCTGGAGATCGCCGGGCAAAAAGCCCAGGCGCTCCCCTGCCTCTACCGCCGGACGGGTCAGGATAATGCGGTTGACCTGCTTGTCCCGAAACGCCGCCACCGCCGCCGCCACCGCCAGATACGTTTTACCCGTACCCGCCGGACCGACGCCGATGGTGACGCTTTGCTTCAAAATAGCGTCCACGTACTGTTTCTGCCCGATGGTCTTGGGCTTCACCGGGCGACCCTTGGAGGTGATGCAGATCACGTCCTGGGTCAGCTCGCCGATCCGCTCCGCCTGCCCGGAGCGAACCAGCCCGATCACGTAGCGCACGTGCTGTTCCGTAATGGTTTCGCCTTTGCCGGTCAGCGTCAGGAGCGCCTGCACCGCCTTTTGCGCCAGCACGGTGTTCTCCGGCTCACCGGTAAGAATGATCTCGCCGCCGCGATTGACGATGGATACGCCCAGCTCAGTCTCCAAAAGGCGGATATTTTCATCGAAGGAGCCAAACAGATCGATGGCCTCCTCCATGCGTTCAATGCCTATGCGCTGTTCCAATCCGCGCACCTCCTGCTTTCGTTTATCGTTACGGCTCCAGCGGCACGCTGAGGCCGATCTCCTCCAGACACTCCGCCTTCAGCGTGACCAACAGCCACGCGCCCTGTTGGGCGGAGGCAAACCGCGTGGACTCCACCGAGGCGTCCTCCCCCAGGAGATCTTCCAGCGCCGCGCGCAACGCCGCTTCGCCTTCCTGCCGCGCCAGTTCCGGCGGACGCTCCGCCCGGACAAGCCGGCGCTGTGTCCACCGCTCCTGCACCAGCGTGATCGGCAAGCGGAAGCCGCCCGGCAGTGTACAGTCCTCGTATCGTGTTATTTTATCACAATCCGCCGGTGTTACGCTACCCTTTCCGAAGATTTTTATGCGGTGTTTTCCTAAAATAATGGAAATTTCCGTGCGCGCTCTGACGGTGTCTTCTTTTTCTGCCACGGCGAGCGGCACCAGAACGGACAGCTCATACCACGTGCGCGCCCACACACTGCCCATTCCGTGGATCAGCCGCACGCGACCGCCGCCGCCTTCCCGAACGCCGGAGATGAGAAGCTGTCCTTTTGTAACGGTGGTGCCTGAGGCCACCTCCGCTTTGCCCTCCAGCGCCTCTACCTTCACCACCAGACCGTCACAGCGGGATACCACGTTGGTGCGCTCCGTGGTGGAAACGATCTCCGGCGGACGCTGACGCTCCACCACCTGCACGTGGGCGACACAGCCTTTGACGTTCACCGCCAGCCATGAAAGATCCGGCAGCTCCAGCAATACGCGGTTGCGAAGCTGTTCCTGATCCAGCTTCATGCCCACCGTGCCCACGGTGACGCCGTGGCGCTCCAGTGCGCGCAGGATCTCCTCCGCCGGAACGGTGGCGTTGCCCTCCACCTCAAAATCCCAGATGAACAGATTACTGCCTAACAGCAACAGTAAAAATACCGCCCCTGCCGCCAACAGCGCGTACCGGCGGCGCAGAAGTCCCGCTAAACGCGGCGCACCGCGCTGGCGCACGCGCCGGATCGTCGCGTCCGTCTGCCCGGCGGCGCGGCGCAGATCCCGTTCACCCTGACGGGTGGTATGTACCGTAAAACAGATGCCGGATTGCCACTGCACGTTCCAAAACGGAACGCCGTGTACGGAGCAGAGGTTGACGATACGCTCGGGATAGGCGCTTTCCACCGTCAAAAGAACGTCGCCCCGCAAATAGTTCGCCGCTTTTTTATACATGCTCCGCCTCCGTTATCCGATCAGCTCCAGCCGCGTGATGACGCCGTTTAAGCGCAGTTCCGTGTCCGTCATGGCAAGAAGCTGCAAGTCTCTGCCGCCCACGCGGATCACCAGCGCGCCGCCGTTGATCTCCACCAGCTCCGTGCTGTAAGAGAGTACGCCCCGGTGCCCTGCCACGTAGATCTCCCGGTTGCCGGACAGCTCCACCGTGGGAAGGTCCGGCGCGATCCCTGCCGGCAGATCCAGTTTCTCCATCACATCCCATTCCGCCTTGACCCATCTGCGCCGCCGTTCCAACCGTATCACGCCCTTTCCTCCCTAACCCTATGCCGCACACGGGAAAATCTTGCCTGTCCGACATGGACAGGGCGCAGATCGCATACAGTAGGCAGGGAGGTGAGGAGCGTTGAAGCGTTGGATCACGCTCGCCGGTATTCTGGCGCTGATGGCGGCACTGCTCCTGTACGGCAGAGAAGCAGCCGCGGCGGTACGAGGCGGTCTTTCCCTGTGCGCCCGGACGGTGATCCCGTCCCTGTTCCCGTTTTTCGTCGCCTCGTCCCTGTTCGTATCGCTGGGGGCGGCGGAAAGCTGTCAGCGGCTTTTATCGCCGGTTCTGGGCAGAGTCCTGGGTTGTTCGGGCGCGGGCGTCTCCGCGTTTTTGCTGGGCGCCGTGGGCGGCTATCCCACCGGCGGACGGACGGTGGGTGAGCTTTTACGGGCGCGGCAGATATCCTCCGGCGAGGCGGAGCGGCTGTTGGCGTTTTGCAACAACTGCGGTCCGGCGTTTATCCTCGGCATCGCCGGCGGACGGTTCGCCGCGCCGGCGGCGCCCGGAAGCCTTTATCTCATCCATATCGTTTCCGCCCTCGTCACGGCGCAGTTCTTTCGCTCCGCCAAAAAAGCGGCGGCTCCGCCGGTCAAACGGGGTGATGAGCCGTCCGCCACTGGCGCGCTGGTCCGCGCCGTATCCGGCGGTGCCTACGGCATGGTATCGGTCTGCGCGTTCGTGGTGTTCTTTCAGGTGCTCCTGTCGCTGGCGGAATGCCGGCTGGGAACGCTTCCGCCGTGGCTGTGCGGCTTGTTTGAGCTGACCGCCGGCGTCTCCCGCGTAGCCGACCGCCGCGCCGGATTCGTCTGGGCGGCGGCAATGCTGGGGTGGGGCGGCGTCAGCGTCCACTGCCAGACCGCCGCCGTGCTGGAGAACACCCGGCTGTCCATGGGGCGCTATCTGGCAGGCAAGGCGGCGCAGGGCTGTCTTTCCGCGGTGCTGGCGGCGGTCGCGTGGCACTGGGTCGGATAAAAAAAGAACCTGCCGCAACAGTTTGCGTCAGGTTCCTTCTTTTGCGTATTTATGCCCCGGTATGATATACGGCGGCGCACAGGGCGGAAAAATAGCGGTAAAACGGCACCAGCTCGTCCAGTCCGGCGATGATTTTCTCCGCCAGCGCGGAAGAAAAGATGGTCTCATCCAGCGGCGCGGTATGCTCCAGATTGACCGAGCGTTTATCGTACCACGGCTGCAGCAGGTCGCTCACCCGTCCTTTCGGTCGGGCATAGTCGGAGCCTGACAGGGTAAACGCGGTCTGCCGGTTGAAACGGCGCACCAGCTTGCCCAACGTCTCCGGGCGCTCCTCGATATCCCGGCGATACGCCGCCATCAACTCCGGCGGCGGCGCCCAGAATCCCATGCCGTAGCTGTAATACTCCGGCGCGATCTCAAAGTAGAAGGCGGGATGACCCGTCCAGTCCTCCAGCGGCGCAGAAACGGAAAACCACAGGTGGTCCTTATACGGGCCTCTGCCGTGGAGCCGCCTGGCGTCCCGATAAATACGGGACACTTTCAACAGCAGCGGTTCACGGGGCATACTCCGGCACAGCGCCGCATAGACCTGTTCTCCCAGCGCACGGGTTGGCTCTAAAAGCTGCTGCTGATAGAGTTCCTTACGGGGCATAAACCATTCCCGGTCGTTGTTGAAACGGATGCCCCAGAGAAAATCCACCGTCTCCTGGGTATAGCCGGCAAACGTGCCGGTTTTCTCCTTATCGCGCATTGTACGCCTCGATGCCCTTGGCAAGCAGTTCCATGGCGCGCTCCAGATCTTTCTGGCACAGCACGTAGGCGATGCGGATCTCGTTTTTGCCCTTGCCGGGTGTGGCGTAGAACGGCTCGCCGGGCGCGAACATCACGGTGTCGCCGTTGTCCTCAAACTCCTCCAGAAGCCATTTCTGGAACGCGTCGGCGTCGTCCACCGGCAGAGCCGCCATCAGATAGAACGCACCGCGCGGCGTCTGGCACACCACGCCGGGGATCTTTTTCAGCGCCTCCATCACCGTGTCGCGGCGGCGCTTATACTCCTCCCGTACGGCGGTGAAGTATTCCGGTCCCACCGTGTACAGCGCGGCGGCCGCCACCTGATCCAGCGTCGCCACGGAGAGGCGGCTCTGGCAGTATTTCATGGCGTGACCCAACAGCGTATGGTTACGGGAGATCAGGCATCCGATCCGGGCGCCGCAGGCGGAGAACCGCTTGGAGACCGTATCCGCCAGGATCACGTTTTCCGCGGCGTCTTCGTACTTGCCGAAGGAGCGGAGCCCCTCGCCGCCGTAGAAGAATTCGCGATACGCCTCGTCGCCGATCAAAAACAGGTCGTGTTCCTTCGCCACGTCCACCAGCATCCGCATCTCCTCCTCCGTGAGCAGCGCGCCGGTGGGGTTGCCGGGGTTGGTGATGAGCATGGCGCGGGTACGGGGGGTGATCTCCGCCTCGATCTTGGCGCGGTCGGCATAATGATAACCGTCCTGCGGTGAGGTGGGAATGGGATGGATGTAGGCGCCGCAGGTGGCGGTCATGGTATTGTAGTTGGGATAGAACGGCTCCGGGATCAAGATCTCGTCGCCCTCGTCCAGAATGCATTGCAGGGCGATCGCCAGCGCCTCACTGCCGCCGGTGGTGACGAGGATCTCATCGGGGGAAAAGTGCATATCCAGCGCGTCATAATACCCCCGGATCGCCTCGATCAGCTCCGGGATCCCCGGCGACGGCGCGTACGCCAGCACTTTCTGGCTGAAATGATGCACCGCGTCCATGCACGCCTGGGGCGTGGCGATATCGGGCTGGCCGATATTCAGGTGATAGATGCGGCGGCCCTTGGCCTCCGCCGCCACCGCGTAGGGGTGGAATTTCCGCATGGGGGAAAGACGGCACCGCTCGACCTTGCTGGAAAATTTCATAACGCTTCTCTCCTTTTTTTCTTGCCGTTCGGGAAATCGGCGACCGCTCTTCGGCCGTTGCTTCCCGGCGTTTTTACTTAATTCATCTGCCGACGGCGCATGGAGCGCCAAACCTTTGCCTTTCATATATATCGGCACGGAGGCTGTATCGTTTTATACGCAGGGTCATTATACCCCATTGCCGTTTTATTTTGCAACAGAAATTTCCCGTCCGCCCGAAAGGGATGCGGCCGGATCGGGGCGCGTTCCGCCGGTATTCTATCCGGCGGCGGCGATGCATATAGATATACCGTCAAAGCACAGATAGGGAGTGGTGAGCATCAAAGAGAATCTGGAGCAGCGAGCCGAGCAACTGGCTCTTTACCTGATAGAAAACCGCGCGACCGTCCGTGCCGCCGCGCAAAAATTCGGCGTGAGCAAATCCACGGTACATAAGGATCTGTCGGAACGGCTGCCTCTTTGTCACCGGGGGCTGTGGCTGCAGGTCAAGGAGATCCTGGAGGAAAACAAAGCTCAGCGCCATATCCGGGGCGGTATGGCAACACGCCGGAAATACAAAGGATCGTAAATAAAAAGCCGCCGGACGGTCCCGGCGGCTTTTTATGTATGCGCTCATCAGCAGATCTTCTTCAATCCCTTGATAAATTCCTCGGTCACGCGCTCGATGGCGGCAATCGTATACTGCTCCGCCAGATCCATGGTCCCGTCGTCCTTCAGCGCCGCCTTCTGACAGCCCTTGGCAAACGTCTCCGCCTGATCCATCATGTTTTCCACCTGTTGCCGGATATAGGGATTCATAGTCCCGCCCTCCCTGTTCGTGATGGCGCTATTATACACCGGTCGCGCCGCATTTGCAACCGTTTGTCTTGCGGCTTTGTTAAGATGCGCTTTAAAAATAAAAAAAACGCTACCAAAGAGAAGGAAGATATGGTATGATAGTTTTGTAGGCGTATGTCCATTTATGTAAAGGAGGTTGCGGTATGATCCGAAAGATCCGCTCAAGTCTGCTGCTTTGCGGCGGTATCCTGCTGGGCGTGCTGTTGAGCGGCTGTACGTTCAACTCTACGGCGGAAAGCCTCTTCACCCTGCCGCAGCTGCCGATCGAATATACCGATCTTTCCCGGCAGATCAGCGAGCTGATCGCCGAGGGATACGAATATGCCTCCCCTGCCAGCGGGCGAAACATCCAGTCCGTTCAAATGGTGGATCTGGACGGCGATGGGGATGAGGAGGCGGTGGCTTTCTTCCGCCGCAGCAGTGACGAAAAGCCTTTGAAGATTTTTATTTTCCGCGCCAATGACGACACATATGACCGCCTGTGTACCATCGAAAGCAGCGGCACTTCGGTGGACAGCGTATCGTACCGCGACTTGACCGGCGACGGGCAGTCGGAGTTGGTGGTAGGCTGGCGCATCAGCTCCGACGTGCAGACGGTGGCGGCCTATCACGTGGCGGCGGAGCCTTCCGTACTGCTCCAAAGCGGTTACGTGCGTTACAGCATCGAAGAGCTGGACGGTGACGGGATCCCCAGTCTGCTGCTGCTCCGCTCCGACGAAAGCGGCGGCAGCGTGGCGGAATTTTACAGCTGGCGTGAGGACAGCATGACGGCGGCGTATACCACCCACCTGTCCGGCACCATGGCGGATCTGACCCAGGGCAGCGTGGTATCCGGCAAGCTGGACGAGGAAACGCCCGCCGTGTTCGTCACCGGCGTCAACGCGGAAAATGTGGCGGTGACGGACGTGCTGATCTTCCGGCAGGGCAGCGGACTTGTCAACGTTGCCATAGACCGCTGGACAGGCAGTTCCGGCGTAGCGTTCCCCTATATGCAGCTCCGGCCGCAGGACATCAACGGCGACGGGATCACAGAGATCCCCTCCCCTGCCTCCGATCAGGCGTCGGACGGCTTGATCCACTGGCTGCAGCTGGACAGCTACGGCAAGACCAAGGTAGTGGGCACTACCTACCACAGCGCCTCCGGCGGCTGGTATTTCACATTGCCGCAGGAGTGGCGCGACCGGGTAAACGCGCAGGCGTATGAGCTCAGCGCCAACGAGTGGCAGCTCCTCATTCAGGTAGATGGGAAAGCCGTGGCGGCGATCTATACGCTGACCGGCGAGAACCGGGAAAACCGCGCCATGCGCGGCAACCGCGTGATCCTGCGGCGGCAAACCGCCACCGTATACGCCGGCGAGATCCTGTTCTACGGCGTCGATTGGAATCTGACAGAGGACTTTTTGCGGCAGAACTTTCATTTGACCGTACAGCAGTGGACAAATCTTTCATAAAGGAGAAAGACGATGAAAAAGGTGCTTGTGCTGGAGGACGAGGCGAATATCCGCAGCTTTATCGTGATCAATCTGATCCGCGCCGGCTATGAGGTCGTGGAGGCGGAAACGGGTGAAGAGGCGCTGGAAAAGCTCCGGCTCCATCGGGACGTGCGGGTGGCGCTTCTGGACATTATGCTGCCCGGTATTGACGGGTTTGAGGTCTGCCGCCGGATCCGTGCCGGCAATCCGCAGATCGGCATCATCATGCTCACCGCCCGTTCTCAAGAGATGGACAAGGTGACCGGACTGATGACCGGCGCCGACGACTACGTGACAAAGCCCTTC
>DBWU01000036.1:0-26295 GCA_002309395.1 Oscillospiraceae bacterium UBA1230 | reverse complement strand
CCCAGGTGGAATACGCCATCATGAAGATGTTTATGGAAAATCCCGGCAAGGCGCTCTCCCGTGAGGAGGTGCTGGATCTGGTCTGGGGCAGGGATTATTTCGGCGAGCTGAAAATCGTGGACGTGAACGTGCGCCGTCTGCGGCTGAAGATCGAGGACAATCCCACCAATCCCACCTACATCACCACCGTATGGGGATACGGCTATAAGTGGGGCATTTGAGCCGCGCCGTTTCATTTTACGAAGAAAGGAGAGGTGCGTATGGCTAACCGGCGGCCGGTCGTGCGGGGTCTTCGCAAACGCTGGCTGATCAGCGGCGTGGGTCCTGTGGTGACCATTTTGATCCTGCTTGCCATTTTTGCGGTAGGTGCGGTGGATAATAACTACTACGGCGGCGCCCGCGCCTCTTTGGAGGCGAAGGCGAAGGCAGGCGCCGATTACTTTAACACCTACACCATGAGCAGTTACAGCGAATACTACCGCACCGCCTCCCTATACGTCGCCACCTTTGATGAGAGCGACGTGATCGAACTGCAGTTTCTCAACGTCGCCGGACGCATCGAGACTACTACCCGCGGACTGACGGCAGGAACCTCTCCCGGTACGCCGGAGATCTCCCGTGCCATTGACAGCCGTCAGGTCGCCGCCTATCAGGGCGCCGACCCCGCCACCGGCGAACGGATCATGGCGGTCAGCAGTCCGCTGGTCTTCAATGGCACGGTGGTGGGCGTGATGCGTTACGTGACCTCCATCCGCCAGATCGACCGGCAGGCTCTGTTGACCGGCGCCGTGGTGGCGGCGATCATCGTGGGCGTTCTTCTGCTGGTGGTGGTGACCAGCCTGCTGTTCATCAACAAAGTGGTGGAGCCGGTGGCGGAGGTGAGTGACGCCGCCAAGCGCATTTCCGGCGGAAGCTACGGGATCCAGCTGTCCAACCGCTATCCCGACGAGCTGGGCGAGCTGGTGGACAATATCAACGATATGTCGCTGAAGATCAGCCAGAGCGAAAAAATGCAGACGGAGTTCATCTCCTCCGTCTCCCACGAACTGCGAACGCCTTTGACCGCCATCAGCGGCTGGACGGAAACGCTGCTGGCGGACGTGGGCGGCGACGCGGAGCAGTCCCGCCGCGGTCTGGGCATTATCCTCAAGGAGTCCCGCCGGTTGAGCAACATGGTGGAAGAGCTCCTGGAGTTTTCCAAGATGCAGGACGGCAGATTCACCTTGCGAATGGAAACGGTGGATCTGCAGGCGGAGTTTGAAGACGCCATTTATACCTATCGGGAGCTGCTGCGCCAGGAGGGGATCGCCCTGGAATACAGCGACGGCGACCAGATCCTGGATCGCCCCGTTTCCGGCGACCCGGAGCGGCTCAAGCAGGTGTTTTATAACGTGTTGGACAACGCCGCCAAGCACGGCGGCGCCGGCAAGCGGATCACCGCCGGCATCCGTCTGGAGGGCGATGAATACATATTGACCGTCCGGGACTACGGCGCCGGCATCCCGGAGGCGGAGCTCCCCTACGTCAAGCAGAAATTCTATAAGGGGTCCTCCAAGGCCCGCGGCAGCGGCATCGGTCTTGCCGTGTGCGATGAGATCGTGGAGCGCCACGGCGGCACCTTCACCATTGCCAACGCCGAGGGCGGCGGCGCGGTGGTCACCATCCGCCTGCCGGCGGAGGCGCAACAAAAATAGAACAAGTGTTGCATTTTTTGAGCAACCGTGTTATCCTGTAACAAAAGCGAGGCAAGGGATATGGATAAGGAACAAAACGCCTGCCGGTTCCGCACGTCTATCGGCGGTCAGGCGCTGATCGAGGGAATTTTGATGCGCGGTCCGGAAAAGCAGGCCATCGTGGTGCGTTCCCCGGAAGGTCTGGTGCGCCGGGTGGAGGAGTTGAAACTGATCCGGGACAAATATCCTGTGCTGGGTCTGCCGGTGATCCGGGGCGCGGTGACGTTTGTCAGCTCCATGGTCAACGGCGTCAAAGCGCTGATGTTTTCGGCGGATTACTTCCCGGACGATGAATCCGTCAAGCCGGGAAAGCTGGATCTGTGGCTGGAAAAGCACGTTCCGGCGGAGAAGCTCCAGCGGGTGATCCTCTGGGTGGCGGTTCTCCTTTCCCTGGGGATGACGGTGGGGCTTTTTATCCTGCTGCCTACGTTTCTGGCGGGACTGGCGGACCCCTATCTCTCCTCCGCCGCCGTGCACAATCTCATTGAGGGCGCCGTAAAGGTGGCGATCTTTATGGGGTATATGATCTTCATCTCCCGGCAGAAGGACGTGGCGCGTGTGTTTCAGTATCACGGCGCCGAGCATAAGACCATCTTCTGCTATGAGGCGGGGTTGGAGCTAACGGTGGAAAATGCGCGCCGCCAGCCCATGCACCATCCCCGGTGCGGCACCAGTTTCCTTTTCGTGGTCATCATCGTGTCCATCCTCTTTTCCAGCGTGGCGTTCAGCTACGTGGCGTGGCGCAGCGTCTGGGTACGGCTTCTGGTGCATCTGGCGCTGCTGATCCCGGTGGTGGGCGTGACGTATGAATTCAACCACTGGGTGGGGCGGCACGATAACGCATTGACCCGCGTGCTGTCCGCGCCGGGTATGTGGATGCAGAACTTCACCACCAACGAGCCGGATGACGATATGCTGGAAGTGGCGATCGAGTCGCTGAAGCTGGTTTTGCCGGAGCAACAAGGGAAAGACGCCTGGTAAGGGGTGTAGATCATGGCAACGACGTATAACGATCTCTATTTGAATCTGCGGCAGCGCCTGCGCCAAAGCGGTGTGGAAGCCGCCATGCTGGAGGCGCGGGAGCTGGTGTGCTACGCCGCGTCGAAAACACGGGAGGAGCTGGCGCGTGATGCGCGGCTTTACGTGCCCCGAAGCGTGGAACAGCGGCTTCAGGAGCTGGTCCGGCGGCGGCTGGCCGGTGAGCCGGTGGCGTATCTGACCGGGGAATGGGAATTTTACGGCTTGGCGCTGGACGTTGACCAGCGCGTGCTGATCCCCCGTACCGATACGGAGCTTCTGGCGCAGGAGGCGATCGCCTATCTGAAAACGCAGAAGGCGCCGCGGCTTCTGGATCTGTGCGCCGGAAGCGGCTGTGTGGGTCTGGCGGTCGCCACCCACGTTCGGGATTGCCACGTGGTCCTGGCGGAGCTGGACGAGGGCGCCTTGCGGATCTGCCGGCAAAACGTGCGGCGTTGCGGCTTGACCGGTCGCGCCACGCCGTATCAGGCGGACGCGCGGCAAAAGCCGGCGATGCAGTTGGGTGAGTTCGCCTGTATCGTCTGCAATCCGCCGTATATTCCCGACGGCGACATCGCCGGACTGGACCCGTCGGTACGGGACTACGAACCCCATCTGGCGCTGCGCGGCGGCGCCGACGGGTTGGATTTTTACCGCGCCGTGTGCGAAAAGTGGCGCGACTGTCTGTGTACCGGCGGCAGGCTCTATTTCGAAGTGGGTATCGGGCAGGCGGACGAGGTGCTGCGCCTGATGCGAAGAGCCGGATTCGGCGATCTGGAGATCGTGCCGGACAGCGCCGGGATCTCCCGGGTGGTCTACGGCACACGGATCGAAGAAAAGTCCGCTTTTCCGGACAGAATATAGCGAACTATACCCGTATGGAAGGGATAAGGAGGATATACCTATGGCAGTAAAGAAAGAGATGTTTACCGTTCCTGTAAATTCTGACAAGAAAAAGGCGCTGGACACCGCCATGCAGCAGATTGAGAAGATGTACGGCAAGGGTTCCATCATGCGCTACGGCGACGGGCAGGTCGCCAACGTGGAGGTGATCCCCACCGGCTCTCTGGCGCTGGATCTGGCGCTGGGCATCGGCGGACTGCCCCGTGGTCGCGTGGTGGAGATCTACGGTCCCGAATCCTCCGGCAAGACCACGCTGGCGCTCCACGTGCTGGCGGAAGCGCAGAAGCAAGGCGGCGAGGTGGCGTTCGTGGACGCCGAGCACGCCCTGGATCCCACCTACGCCAAGGCGCTGGGCGTCAACGTGGAGGATATGCTCATCTCCCAGCCCGACACCGGCGAACAGGCGCTGGAGATCACCGAGGCGCTGGTGCGCTCCGGCGCCATCGACGTGGTGGTGGTGGACTCCGTGGCGGCGCTGGTGCCCCGCGCGGAGATCGAAGGCGAGATGGGCGACAGCTTCGTGGGCCTGCACGCAAGGCTCATGAGCCAGGCGCTTCGCAAGCTGACGGGTATCATCAACAAGACCAACACCATCGTGATCTTCATCAACCAGCTCCGGGAAAAGGTGGGCGTGATGTACGGCAATCCCGAAGTCACTACCGGCGGCAGGGCGCTGAAGTTCTACGCCTCGGTGCGTATCGACGTGCGCCGCGTGGAAACGCTGAAGGTCGGCGGCGAGGTGGTGGGCAACCACGTGCGCGCCAAGGTGGTCAAGAACAAGGTCGCGCCTCCCTTCCGTGAGGCGGAGTTCGATATCATGTACGGCGAAGGCATCAGTATGCTGGGCGAGCTGATTGACCTGGCGGTGAAGCTGGATCTGGTGCAAAAGAGCGGCAGCTGGTTCAATATGGGCGAACTGCGGTTGGGTCAGGGCAAGGACGCCGCCAAGGATTATTTCCGCGCCCATCCCCAGGAAGCGGAGGATCTGGAGCGCAAGGTGCGGGAGAATTTCCACAAGCTGATGGGCAATCAGTCCCGCATCGCCGCCCGCGCCGCAGGCCGCGCGGTAGACGTCTCCGCCGACGATTTTGACGACGACGCCGAATGAAGATCGTCAAGCTGGAACACTCCAAACACAAGAAAGGCCGCGTTCTTCTCTATACGGAAAGCGGCGACCTCCTCCGGGTGACCGACAGTGAAGTGCTGGCGTTTGAGCTCTACCCCGGTCGGGAGCTGGAGGACTCTCAGGCGGAGGCTCTCCGGGAAGCCGCCCGGCGCTCCTCTTTGGCGGAACGGGCGGCACAGCTTTCCGCCGGGCGAATGCTCAGCCGCCGGGAACTGACCGACCGGCTTCGGCGCAAGGGCGCCGCGCCGGAGGAGGCAGACGCGCTGGCAAGGCGCATGGAGGAGCTGGGCGCGGTGGACGACGCCGCCTATGCCGGCGTGATCGTTCGGCACTACGCCGCCATGGGATACGGCAGAGGCCGGGTGGAACAGGAGCTGTTCCGCCGCGGTATCGACAAATCTCTGTGGGAACAGGCGCTGTCGGAGCTGCCTGACGATGAAGACGCCATCGAGCGGTTTTTAGCGCGCAAAGGCAAGACCGGCGCGCCGGACGGCGCGGCGCGCAAGAAGTTGGCGGACGCACTGGTGCGTCGCGGTTTTCCTTGGGATGCCGTTCGTGCCGCTCTGGCGCGGCTGGGCGAGGAAGCATTTGAAGACGAGTGAGCGTGAAAAGCAAGTGAAAGTACATTTTATTTCTCTGGGTTGTGCCAAAAATCTGGTCAATACGGAGCAGATGATGGCGCTGTGCCGCCAGGCCGGCATGGATCTTCTGCCCCGGCCCGACGGCGCCGACGCGGTGGTCATCAACACCTGCGGATTTATCGACAGCGCCAAAAGCGAAGCCATTGACGTAATTTTGTCCGTCGCCGCGCTGAAAGCCGCGGGGCAGGTGGGCAAGATTCTGGTAACGGGCTGTTTGAGCCAGCGGTATCAACAGGAGATCCTGTCGGAACTGCCGGAGGTGGACGGCGTGATGGGTACCGGGAGCTACGGTGAGATTGTGCCGGCGCTGGAGGCTCTGGCGGCAGGGCAGACGGTGCGGCGCTTTGGGGACATCCACGCGCCGGTGGAGGAGCTGGATCGGGTGCTGACCACGCCGGATTACTACGCCTTCTTGCGGATCGCTGAGGGGTGCAGCAACCGTTGCGCCTTCTGCGTGATCCCGTCGCTGCGGGGCAAGTACCGCAGCCGCCGGATGGAGGACGTACTGGCGGAGGCAAAGCGTCTGGCGGACGCAGGCGTGAAGGAATGTATCGTGATCGCTCAGGACATCACGCGCTACGGCTTGGACCTGTACGGCGCGCGAAAACTGCCGGAGCTGCTGCACGGCTTGTGCCGTCTGGATTTCCACTGGATCCGCCTTCACTATCTCTATCCCGACGCCATCACCGACGAGCTGATCGACGCGGTCGCCTCGGAACCCAAAATTGTGAAGTATCTGGATCTGCCCGTTCAGCACTGCAACGATCAGATCCTGTCCGCCATGCGCCGCCGGGAAACGAAAGCCGGTCTTACGGCGCTTTTTGAGAAGCTCCGGGCGCGGATCCCCGGTCTCGTCCTGCGTACCAGCCTGATCACAGGACTTCCCTTTGAGGACGAGGCGGCGTTTGACGAGCTGTGCGTCTTTTTGCGCCGGGTTCGTTTGGAGCGTGTGGGCGTGTTCCCCTACTCGCCGGAGGAGGGAACGGCCGCCGCCGAAATGGAGAACCGGGTAGACAGCGCCGAAGCGCAGCGCCGCGCCGAACTGATCGTGGACGTACAGTCAGAGATCATGGACTCGTTCAACGAAAGCCGGATGGGTACCGTGACGGAAGTGCTGTGTGAAGGCCTTGACAGGCAGGCGGCGTGCTACGTGGGGCGCAGTTACGCCGAGAGTCCCGATATTGACGGACACGTCTATTTCACGGCGTCGCGTGACGTGGCGCCGGGTGAGTTCGTGCCGGTACGCATCACCGGCACGATGGACGGCGATCTGACAGGAGAGATGGAGGAATCCGTATGCCGATGACAACTGCCAATAAGCTGACGCTTTTGCGTATTGCTATGATCCCCCTGTTTTTACTGGCGGCGTACGCGTCGTTTTCCGGCCATTTGTACGTGGCGCTGGGCATTTTTATTCTGGCGAGTCTGACGGATCTGCTGGACGGCTACGTGGCGCGGCGATATCACCAGATCTCCGATTTCGGAAAATTTGCCGATCCGCTGGCGGATAAGTGCCTGGTGATGGCGGCGCTGTGCTATCTGACAGAGACGGGGCTGTTTTTTGGCTGGATCTTTGCCGTGGTGCTGTTGCGGGAATTCGCCGTATCCGGGATGCGCCTGGTGGCGGTGGAAAAAGGCCGGGTGATCGCCGCAGGCTGGTCCGGCAAGGTGAAAACCGCCTCCACCATGGTGTGTATCTGCCTGCTTCTGTTCGGCATGCCGGCGGCGGTAGGGCTCATCTTGCAGGGCGTGATCCTGCTCACCACGGTCTATTCCGGCGCGGAGTACTTTGTCCGGAACTGGGACGTATTTACTGGAAAATGATCCTTCCGGCGTCTGCCGGAACGGTGAAACGAAGAAGCGAGGTGCATATGATGCGCGCGTATGAACGGCTGTTGCGCTATATTGGCTTTGATACCGCCAGCGAGGAGGACGTTGCCCAAACGCCCTCCACCCCCTGCCAGTGGGATCTGGCGCTGGCGCTGGCGGCGGAAATGAGGGAAATGGGAATGCACGACGTGGGGGTGGACGACCACGCCTACGTGTACGGTCGCATTCCTGCCACCGCAGGCTGTGAAAGCCGCACGGCGGTGGGTTTCATCGCCCATCTGGACACGGTGACCACCGGCGTGCGCGGTCCGTCGCCCTATCGCGTGATCCGCGGATACGACGGCGGCACGGTGGCGCTGGGCGAGAGCGGCTTGCGTCTGGAGCCGGAACGGTTCCCCCACTTGCCCTCTCTTGCCGGCAAAACGCTGATCGTGACCGACGGCACCATGGTCCTGGGCGCAGACGACAAGGCCGGCATCGCGGAGATTTTGACGCTGTGTGAACAGCTTCTCTCCGGCGACCGGCCTCACGGCGCGGTCAGCGTGTGCTTCACGCCGGACGAGGAGATCGGCCACGGCGCGGCGCTGATGGATCTGTCGCGGTTCGGCGCCGCCGTCGCTTACACGGTGGACGGCTCCGCCGCCGGCGAGGTGGAATATGAGACGTTTAACGCCGCCGCCGCCAAATGGGAGATCACCGGCGTATCGGTCCATCCCGGCAGCGGCAAAGGCGTGATGGTCAACGCAGCGGCGGTAGCGGCGGAGATCGACGCCCTTCTGCCTGCGGACGAGCGTCCGCGTTACACCGCGGGGCGGCAGGGTTTTTATCACCTGATCTCCCTGCAGGGCGACGTATCGCGTGCCACGGCGCAGTATATCATCCGGGATCACGACGCCGCCGCCTTTGCCCGGCGCAAAGAGGTCATGCAGGGCGTGGCGCGGCAGATCAACGAGCGGTACGGCGCGGGAACGGCGAAGCTGACCGTCAGCGATCAGTATCGCAACATGGCGGAGGTGATCGCCGGTTGTCCCCGTGTGATGGAGGCGGCGCGCAGCGCCATCCGCGGCGTGGGGCGCGAGCCGGTCAGCGAGCCGGTGCGCGGCGGTACCGACGGAGCGCAGCTCTCCTTCCGGGGGCTGCCCTGCCCCAATCTGGGCACCGGCGGATACGCGTTCCACGGGCCGTACGAACACGTTTGCGTGGAGGAAATGGATCTGGCGGTGGAGATTTTGGCAGGCATCGTGGACTGGTTCGCCGCACAGTGAGCAAGGCGCGGTTTTCTAAAAGAAAAAATGTGCGCGAGGGGATTTTAGGCTTTTCTTTTTTTCAAAACTGTACTATGATAGATAGAGGAAAGACAAGGGACGAAGGCGGTGGCTTTGGTATGAGACGCGGGATCACTTTTTTAGCGGCGCTGTTGGCGCTGTTGCTGACGGTAGGCTGTGCCGCGCAGACGGCGCCGGAGGTCGATCCGGCGGCGCTGGCACAGGCGCTTCGGCAGGAGGTGTCGTTTGAAGCGGATCTCCGGGAGCTGTCGGCGTCCCAGTGGGAAAACTATCTGGCCCTGCCGGAGGGTACGGAGATCTGCGGCTATATGAGCGCCGGTACCACGGCGGAGGAGATCCTGGTGGCGAAATGCGCCTCGGAGGGTGACGCGCGGACGCTGAAAGCGACGGCGGAATCCTTCCTGGCGGATCAACGTCAGGAAATGCAGCGGTATCTGCCGGAGGAGGCGGCGCGTCTTACCCACGCCGTCCTCGCGCAAAAGGGTGTCTACGTGGTGCTGTGCGTCAGCGCCGATGCCCAAACGGCGGAGGAGATCATCAAGGAGAAACTGGGATGAACAGAAGACGTAGAGGAAGTCGCCGCCGCACGAAGCTGTGGATGCTGGCAGCAGCGGCGGCGGTGTTGATCGCGGTGGTGGTGCTGGTGGCGGCGCTGTCGGACAAAAAATCGCCCGCGCCGGACAGCGGCACGGGCAGCGACCCCGTTCAAACCGACACGGACGCCGAACCCGTCACGCCGGAGGACGATGCGCCGGAGGTCCCTCCGCAGGAGGCGTATCAAACCATTGCCCTCACCGGCGATCAGGAACAGTATGACGCCCTCTATCGCATCGGCGACACAGGCTTTGAGATGTACACTTACGTGGACGGCGTCGCCCAAAAGTATGCCGAGGCGGTCAACCGCACGGTGGACGCCCTGGCCGGCAAGGCGGCGGTATACGTTTTGCCGGTACCGCTCAGCTCCGGCATCACCCTGCCGGATGCGTTGCTGGGCAGCAGTTTATTCGACGATCAGGCGGCGGCGGAGGAGAAGATCGGCGCCATGCTGAACGGGTCGGTCCGTTACGTGCCGCTGAACGACGCGCTGATGCGCCACCGCACGGAATACGTTTATTTCCGCACCGACCATCACTGGACGGCGCTGGGCGCCTATTACGCCTACCGCGCCTTCTGCGGCGAAAAGGGCATCACGCCCCATGAACTGAGCGAATACGCCAAAGACGATTTCGACGGGTTTTTAGGTTCGTTCTACCGTGACAGCGACCGGAACGATCAGATGGCGGCGCATCCCGACGTGGTAGAGGCGTGGCATCCGGTGACCACCGAGGCGATGCTGGACTTTACCGATACCAGCGGCAATACGATGCGCTGGAAGATCATCTACGACGTCACGGACTATGAAGAAGGCATGAAGTATAACACCTTTATTGCCGGCGACCAACCCTTTACGGTCATCAACAATCCCGACGTGACGGATCAGAGCAAATGCGTAGTGGTCAAAGAGTCCTTCGGCAACGCATTCGTGCCGTATCTGGTGGATCATTACTCCACCGTGTACGTCATTGATTACCGCTACTGGGGCGGCGCTTCGCTGGCGGACTTCGTCCGGGAAAACGGCGTGCAGGACGTGGTGTTTATCAACAACCTGTCCGCCATCCGAAGCAGTTATCTGATCGGGAAGCTCCAGGATATCACGTAACAAAATTTGACAGCCGGCGTGGGGCAGAGTCGCTCTGCCCCACGTTTTCGGTGTCGGAGAGGAGAAACACATGGTATTTTCCAGCACCGTTTTCCTGCTGCTGTTTTTACCGGCGGTGGTGCTTGTCTACTACGTATGTCCCCGCCGCTGGCGCAACGCGGTGCTGTTGGTATTCAGCCTGCTGTTTTACGGCTGGGGTGAGCCGAAATATATCCTCATCATGCTCTTTTCCACCGTGTTTGACTACTGCAACGGTCTGGGGATCGCCCGGTTCCGCGCACGGGGTCGGGAAGGCGGCGCCAAGGCGGTGCTGCTGCTGTCGGTGGCCGGAAATCTGGGGATCCTGTTTTTCTTCAAATACACCGATTTTGCCATTGAAAACCTCAACCGTCTTCTGTCGCTGGGGATCCCGGCGCTGGGACTGGCGCTGCCTATCGGCATCTCCTTTTACACGTTCCAGACCATGTCCTATACCATCGACGTATATCGGGGCGAAGTGCCGGCACAGCGGAACGTGCTGGACTTTGCCGCCTACGTGACGCTGTTTCCCCAGCTCATCGCCGGACCGATCGTGCAGTATAAAACCGTAGCGCATCAACTGCACCGGCGGCATGAGAGTCTGGCGGAGGCGGGTGGAGGCGCCCAGCGGTTTGTGGTGGGTCTTGCCAAAAAAGTCCTGCTTGCCAACCAGATGGGCGCGCTGTGGGAAACCGTCAGCGCCATGGAGCATCCGCCCGTCATCACGGCGTGGCTGGGCGCGCTGGCGTTCACGTTCCAGATCTATTTTGACTTCTCCGGCTATTCCGATATGGCGATCGGACTGGGGCATCTGTTCGGCTTCACGTTTCTGGAAAACTTCCGCTATCCCTATGAATCCCGTTCGGTGACGGAGTTCTGGCGCCGCTGGCATATCAGCCTCGGCACCTGGTTCCGGGAATACGTATATATTCCGCTGGGCGGCAACCGTAAAGGCATGCCGCGGCAGATCCTGAATCTGCTGACCGTGTGGTTCCTGACCGGCCTGTGGCACGGCGCAAGCTGGAACTTCGTCTTGTGGGGTCTTTACTACGCCCTGCTGTTGGTGCTGGAGAAAACCGTTCTGCTCAAGCGCCTTTCAAAGCTGCCCGCCGCGGTGGGGCGCCTATATACGTGGCTGTGCTTCGTGCTGGGCTGGGTGCTCTTCGCCATAACGGATTTCTCCGCGCTGGGGCGGTACGCGACCGCTCTGTTCTCCGGCACGGTGGCAAACGGCGGCACGTGGTATCTTCTGCGTACCGGCGCGCCGCTTCTGGCACTGTGCGCCGTGGGCTGCACGTCGCTTCCGGCGGCGCTGTGGCGGCGGTGGCAGGCGCGCCTTTCGCCCCGGTGGAGCGCGGCGCTGGCGGCGTGCGGCACGGCGCTGTTGCTGCTGGTGAGCATCGCCTTTCTGGTGGGCGACAGCTATAACCCGTTTTTGTATTTCCGTTTTTGAGGAGGAGCGCACATGAAACGAACCATTCCGTCGCTGTTCGTCGCGGCGCTCATATTGCTATCCCTCTCCGCCGCCTCGCTTCTGCTGCCTGACCGCTCGTTTTCCGACAACGAAAACCGTTATTTACAGCTCGCCCCCGCCTTGACGGCGGATCGTGTCCTGTCCGGCAGGTTCAGCCAGGAAGCGGAATCGTATGAGAGCGACCAGATCGTCCTGCGGGACTTCTGGATGGGCACCGCCTCGTTCCTGCGGCGGCTTTCCGGGAAACGGGACGTGGGCGGCGTGTATCTGGGCGCGGACGGGTACTACTTCGCCCGGGTAACGGAGGAGGACTTCAGCCAGACCAACTACGAGAAGAATCTCTCGGCGGTGGCGGCGTTTTTCGGGGCGAACGAGGCGCTGGATTGCCGCATTTTGCTCTCGCCCTCCCCTGCCTCGGTGCTGTCGGATAAACTGCCGTCCGGCGCGCCGGTGTATGACGACGCGCCCCGGTTTGAACAGCTCCGCGCCGCGGTGGGTGCGGCGCAGGTGATCGACGTGGCGGCGGCGCTGGCGGATACGGAAAACGCGTTCTATCGCACCGACCACCACTGGACCACCGAAGGCGCCTTCGCCGCCTACGGCGCGTGGTGCGCCGCAACGGGGCACACGGCGCGTAACTGGGCGCTGGAGCCGGTCAGCGACGCGTTTCGCGGCACGCTGTATTCCAAAGTCCTGCTGCCGGACAGCCGGTACGACACGATCTCCATTGCACCGCAGGCGGCGGTGGAGCAGGTGGATTGCGACGGCGTCGTAACGGACAGCCTGTATTGCGTGGACGCGCTGGCGGAAAAAGACCAGTACAAGGTGTTTTTCGGCGGCAACTGGGCGCAGGTGACCGTTACCACCGGCGCGGAGACCGGGCGGCGTCTTCTGGTGATCAAAGACTCCTTTGCCAACTGCTTCGTGCCGTTCCTCGTGCAGGAATACGACACGATCACCCTGCTCGATCTGCGGTATTTCAGCCGCTCGCTGCCGGAGCTTTTAGCCGACCGGGAGATCACGGACGTGCTGGTGCTTTACGAGATCAGCAATTTTGCCGCGGATAAAAACCTCTTTAAGCTGCAGGAGGGTTGAATTTTCCCGTAAAACAGGCTATCATACGATCGTACAAGGAGGAGATAGAGATGGAGCGGATCAGCAAGGAGAACTATTATCTGGATATTGCCCAGACGGTGCTCGAGCGCGCCACCTGCCTGCGGCGGGTATACGGCGCCATTATCGTGAAAAACGATGAGATCATTTCCACCGGCTATAACGGCGCGCCCCGCGGCAGGCGTAACTGCGTGGATATGGGTTACTGCACGCGAGAGGCGCTGGCGGTGCCCCGTGGCGAGCGGTACGAGCTGTGCCGCAGCGTACACGCCGAGGCGAACGCCATTATTTCCGCAGCGCGGCGCGACATGGTGGGCGCCACGCTCTATCTGGTCGGCAGGGACGCGCAGACCGGCGAACTGCAAGGCGACGCTACCTGCTGCGCCATGTGCCGCCGCACGGTGATCAACGCTGGGATCGAACGGGTGGTCATTCGCCGCACGCCCACGGAATTTGAAGTGGTCAACGTGCAGGAGTGGATCGACGGCGACGATTTGCCGACGCTGGCATAAAACCGCGTTCCGCCGCAGAAGGCGGCGGAACGATTTTTTAGGGCAAACGCGAAAATTAAAAAGGAGAAGTACCATGCTGGACGTATCGCATCTGACAAAATACTACGGCAAGATCGCCGCCTGCAACGACGTAAGCTTCCATCTGGACGACGGGAGCACCACCGTCCTGCTCGGTCCCAACGGCGCCGGGAAAAGCACGCTGATGAAATCCGTGATCGGGTTTTTGCGCTATGAAGGCGGCGTGCGGATCGGCGCGTACGATAATACATCCATTGAGGCAAAGCGACTGGTCGGTTATATCCCGGAGATGCCGTCCCTCTATCCCAACCTGACGGTATCCGAGCACATGGAATTTCTGGCGCGTGCGTATCGGCTGAGCGATTATCAGCGGCGCGTGGAGGAACTCTTCGAGCGGTTCGAGCTCGCCGACAAGAAAAAGAAATTCGGGGACGAGCTGTCCAAGGGCATGCAGCAAAAGCTGAACATCTGCCTGGGTCTTCTGCCCCAGCCGAAGCTCCTTTTACTGGATGAACCTATGGTGGGTCTGGATCCCCACGCCATCAAGGAGCTCAAAAGCGTGATGGATGAACTGCGGCAGAGCGGCAGCACGCTGTTGGTCTCCACCCATATCATCGACAGCGTGGATATGCTGTGGGATCGGACGCTGATCATGCAAAACGGCGCTCTGCGCGCCGACGTGACGCGCCCGGAGCTGCAGCAAAGCGGCCGCACACTGGAGGAGCTGTTCTTTGCGGTCACGGAAGGCATCGCGCCGGACGATATGAGCCGCGAAAGCGGGGAGGCAGGCGCATGAGGTGGTTTTTCTACTACGCGCTCCACTCGGTAAAAAACCAGATCCGAAAGCTCTTGAAAACATGGGTCTTGATCGTGCTGGCGGCGTGTGTGGCGCTGGGCGCGCTGATCGGTCTCGGCGTTTCTCTCATAGACAGCGGCGAGGAGGACCCTGCCGTGGAACAGCCGGCCGACAGCGCCGTATCAGACGATCCGTTTGTGGAGATCGAGCTTCCTGCCGCGACGCAGACCCACGCGGTGGTAGAGTTGATCGCCGGCGCGGTCATCCTGGCGGTCCTTTTTATTAACGCGCTGGGCGCCGATAAAAACGGCAGCAAGATCTTCCTGCCGGCGGACGTTAATTTGCTGTTTGCCGCGCCGCTTCAGCCCCAGTCCGTGCTTTTGTTTCGGCTGATGACGCAGTTGGGCATGATCCTCTTTGCCAGCGTATATCTGCTGTTTCAACTGCCCAACCTGATAAAAAACGCGGGCATGAGCCTGTGGGCGGCGCTTTCCCTGATTTTGGCATGGTGCTTGACGGTCGGACTGGGAAAGCTTCTGCAAGTCCTTTTATATACCGTCGGTTCCACCCATCCGGGTCTTAAACCGCGCCTTCGCCGTGGGATCTACGGCATTCTGGCGGCGCTGGCGGCGGCGTATTTCCTCTATCAGCGGCAAAGCGGACTGTCCTATTGGGACGCCGCCGTCGCGCTGTTTGCCGCGCCGGTGTCCCGGGCGATCCCCGTGTGGGGCTGGCTCAAGGGCGTGGTGATGTTCGCCATCGAGGGCGCGTGGGGCAGGATGTTCCTGTGCGTCGGCGGCTGTGTGGCGGCTGGGTGTACGCTGCTGATCGTAACGCGCTGTGTCAAGGCGGATTTTTATGAGGACGCCATGGCGCGTTCGGAGGAAACGGCGGAGCTGTTGGAGCAGGCGGCGCAGGCACGGCGGCGCGGCGGTTTGGCGCTCGTACACCGCAAAAAGGATCGCAGTGAGAAGATCCGGCGCGACGCCTTCCGTTTCGGTCGCGGCGCCAGCGTGTTTTTCTTCAAATCGCTCTATAACCGCTTCCGCTTCGCCCGGCTGGGCGTGTTCACCAAAACGGCGGAAACGTACCTCCTTTCGGCGGTCGGCGTGTCTGTGCTGTGCCGATACGTCTTTCAAAGCCGCAGCATCATCCCCGTCTCTCTCGTGCTGGCGGTGCTGGTATTTTACCGCACGCTGGGCGACCCCTTAAACGAGGATACCCGGACGGATCTATTCCGCCTGGTGCCGGAGCGCGTGGAATCCAAGCTGTTTTGCTCCATGGCGGCCGGTGTGGTCAACTGCCTGCTGGATACGCTTCCGGCTATGCTGGCGGCGGCATTGCTGTTGCGCGGCAACGCGGCGGAGGCATTGTTGTGGATGCTGCTGATCGCCTCGGTGGACTTTTTCGGAACCGCCACCGGCACGTTCATCAACCTGTCGGTATCGGTCTCCGCCGGAAAGACCGTCAAGCAGGTGGTACAGGTCCTGTTCCTCTATTTCGGTTTGATCCCGGACGCGGCGATCATCGTCATCGGTCTCGCCGCAGGCGCTCCTGCGGCGGCGCTGTTGGGCGCAACGGCGGTCAACGCCTTTCTGGGAACGCTTTTCTTCCTGCTGTGCCCCCTCTTTCTGGAGCCGGTGCGGCACTGAAAAATCCTTTTTTTCCCCCTCGCCTTCCGATGCGGTTTTCCCCGCGCCGGAAGGCGTTTTTGTTGCTGCAGCAAGGGCAACAGCGCAGGTCACCGGCGCGCCGTTCACAGCCAAAAGCAGGGGAGCTGAACGGAAAGGAGGCGAACAGAGTATGGAAAACTTATCGCTCTTATCGCAAGTTTGTTCCTGCATCACGGCGGTGGCGGCGGCGCTGCTTCTGCTGATCCGTCCCCTGCGGGAGTGGGTCTCCGGTGCGGGCCGGCTGCGGGAAGGGCAAAAGTGTCTGCTGCGGAGCAATATGCTTCGCACCTATTACCGCAACCGTCCGCAACAGAGCATCCGGCAGTACGAATACGAAAACTTCGTATGCGAATACAAGGCGTATAAGGCGCTTCGGGGAAACTCGTTCGTGGACAGGATCTATCGGGAAATACAGCAATGGGAGGTCATCACATGAAACGCGAAAGCAACGCATATATGGAAATCGAGCTGTTGAACGTCACACTGGCGGAGCTGTCTCAGGTGGACGTTATGTACCGGCAGTATAAAAACGGCGGCGCGCGGAAAGCCGCCGTCTGGAAAGCCGACGGTTCCGGCGACTGCATCAGTTCCGGCGCGGATCGACTGCTGGTACCCTGGACGCGGGAGGAAACGCGGCTGTTCTATCCGTCCCAGTCCTTCTGGCTGGACGTGCGCCCGGTGACCGCCGGCGGTCTGGATCTGGAAACGGAGCTGGTGGAGCTTCGCATGGCGCCCAGTTTATTCGGGCAGGACGGGGAGGATGCGTGATGAAGCTGAACGACAAGGTGTACGACGTGCTCAAATGGGTAGCGATGATCGCGCTGGACGCCGTGGGCGTGTGCTACTGCACGCTCTCCGGCATTTGGGGCTGGCCGTGGGGCGAGGAGATCCTGCAGACCTGCGCGGCGCTTTCCATCCTGCTGGGCGCGCTGTTGGGCGCATCCAGCGCCGAATACCACCGCGTCACAAAAGATACCGCCGCCACATAAGATGGAAGGCAGGAGGTGAAATGGGGTTTGAAACAGTTTGGGATCGACGTTTCGCGCTGGCAGGGCGCATTCGACTTTGCCAAAGCCAAGGCGGAAGGCGTCACGTTCGTCATCATCAAAGGTGGCGGCGGTGACGACGGATTATACGTGGACAGCCGGTTTGCCGAGAACTATCAAAAGGCGAAGGCACAGGGTCTGAACGTGGGCTGCTACTGGTTTTCCAAGGCGCTGACCGTGGCGCAGGCACAGCAGGAGGCGTCGTATTTCTATCAGCACTGCTGCAAGGGTCGGCAGTTTGAACTGCCGGTGTTTATGGACGTGGAGAACAAGGAGCAGCTGGCGCTGGGCAAACGGGCGCTGACGGACGTCGTGCGCGCATGGCTGGAGAAGATAGAGAGCTATGGTATGTACGGCGGCATCTACTCGTTCCGCGCGGCGTTTCCCGTGTATTTTTACGATGAAGAGCTTGCCGCGGTGCCCCACTGGGTGGCGTCGTGGACAAAAACCTGCTCGTTCCAACCCATGGGGATCTGGCAGTTCGGCGGCGAAACGAATCTCCTGCGGAGCAATAAAATCGCAGGCGTGGTGTGCGATCAGGACTATCTGCTCACAGATTATCCCTCGCAGATCAAGGCGGCGGGCAAAAACGGCTTCTCGCCGTCCCAGTCCGCGCCGCCGTCCCAGTCTACGCCGCCGTCCCAGTCCGCGCCGGACACCTGCACGGTATCCCTGCCGGTGCTTCAGCGCGGCAGCAACGGCGGTTTTGTCAAAACCGCCCAGATCCTGCTCAACGCCTATTTTGACGCGGGTCTGGCGGTAGACGGCGGCTTTGGCACAAAAACCTACGCCGCCGTCGTGGCGTATCAAAAAAACCGCGGTTTGACCGCCGACGGTGTGATCGGACGGCAGACGTGGCGGCAGCTTTTGTGCTGAACTGCGCGGCTTTGCACAGAAAAAAGCGACCCTTCTTCGGAAGGGTCGCTCCCTTTTTTTCACGGCAGCATAGGACCGGCGTAGGGAGAAAGCCGATCGACAAACGCCTCGCCGCTCTCTTTGGCGCACAGATAGAAGTCCGCGTTTGCTTCCTCATCGTCGATCGGCACCGGCACACGTTCCAGCGAAAGCTCACCGAATGCCTCATTCATATTGGACAGAAAGGCCGGCAGCGCGGAGTGGATGATCAGCTCTTTCCTCACGTGCGGATCTTTTTCGATGATAAGCCGGGTATCGTGAAGCCGGTCGTGCAAAAGCGCCCAGCGCCCGATATTCTCATAACCCAGGATCGTCAGCCCCGCAAGATCCTCCAGCGACACGGACGATCGATGCGCCAGCGGATGATCCCGCCGGACGCTCAGGCAGATGCGCTCCGTCACGTATTTTCGCGCCAGAACGCCCTGCGCCCGGGGTGGTTTTTCAACGAGGATCAGTTGAAACCGATCCTCCAGCAAGCCGGAGAGCAGCTCCTCCTGCCCCGTCATGGCGGACGCGACGATCATTTCCGGATAGTAATGGCGCAGCGCCTCGGTCAGCACCCGTAACGGCGCCGATGGAAATGGTTTTCAAACTGCGGGCAAAGGCGCGGAGCTGTTCGGGGAGCGCGTCGATCTGGCGGAGAAGCTCTTCGGCGCGTTCCACCGCCAGGCGGCCGGTTTCATTGAGCCGGGCGCTGTTTTGCCCGTGGTCAAAAAGGTTCACCGACAGGGCGCTCTCCAACCGCTGCATGGAGCGGCTGAGCGCCGGCTGGGAGAGATAGAGCTTCTTCGCCGCGGCGGTCATGGTGCCGCAATCGGCAATGGTAACAAGCTGCCGAAGCTGTTTGATCTCCACCATGGAACCGATCCCCCTCCTTTCCGATAAATATGCATTCAAATTATACCGTAACCGCATTATACCTCTTTTTATATAGCATCGCAATAAAAAAAGAAAATTAGTGACAGATTCGAAAAAAACTTTCTTGCAAAACTGTGGATCATGCACAAAAATTCGGATTTTCCATGCGTTTAAGTTATAGCAGGTTGCGTTATTGGTATTTTACACCGAAGCGCCTGTCATGTATAATACTAAAAAGATCACTGGTTGATACGCATCGTTCAAACGGGACGCGGCGTGCAGCCCTTGCCAGCTTATCCGGAATCGTCATCCCCACATCCTTCAGTATGTGAGCCGCGGAGTCGGACAAGCTGATGAAGGTTTTGCTGACACGATCTGCCCCTGCGTATCGGTCGGTGTCTTTTGTTTTTTCACCGAGAATCGGGAAAGGAAGTGGACCATGAAGCATTCGGATCTGATCGAAAAGCTGACGCTGGAGGAAAAATGCCATCTTCTGTCCGGCAGAGACTTCTGGCAAAGCCAGAGTGTCAAGCGGCTGGGCATCGGGAATATGACGCTTTCGGACGGGCCTCACGGTATTCGCAAGCAGGAAGGCGCCGGCGATCAGCTCGGTCTGGGCGGCTCTGTGCCTGCCACCTGCTATCCCACCGCCGCCACCATGGCAAACTCCTGGGACGTGGCGCTTGGCGAGGAGCTGGGCAAACTGCTGGGCGAGGAGGCCGCCAGTCAGGACGTATGCGTGCTGTTGGGACCGGGAATGAACATCAAGCGCAATCCGTTTTGCGGGCGCAACTTTGAATACTTTTCCGAGGACCCGTATCTGGCCGGCAAGATGGCGGCCGGATATATCCGGGGAATGCAGGCAAACGGCGTCTCCGCCTGTCCGAAGCATTTTGCCGCCAACAACACGGAACTGCGCCGCATGGCGTCGGATTCCGTGGTGGATGAGCGGACCCTCCGGGAGATCTATCTGACCAACTTCGAGATCGCCGTGAAGGAAGGGCATCCCAAGTCCATCATGTCCTCCTACAACATGGTCAACGGCGTCTATGCCAACGAAAGCGCCCATCTCTTGCAGGAGATCCTGCGGGACAGCTGGGGGTTTGACGGCTTCGTGGTATCCGACTGGGGCGCCAACAACGACTTCACCGAAGGCGTCCGGGCAGGCAGTCATCTGGAGATGCCCGGCACCGGCGGCGACGGACCGCGCCAACTCATGCAGGCGGTGGCGGAGGGTCGGATCAGCGAGTCGGAGATCGACGTTCGGGTAGACGAACTGCTGGACGTGATGCTCTCCACCCGCAAGGCGGTGGATCCGCATAAGGGCAAGCCTTTTGACGCGGAAGCGCACCATGCCTTTGCCCAAACGTGCAGCGAGCAGAGCATCGTCCTGCTGAAAAACGAGGGGAACGTTTTGCCCCTCGCCAAGGGGAGCCGCGTGGCGGTGATCGGCGAGTTCGCGCAGAAGGCGCGCTATCAGGGCGCCGGTTCCTCCGTGGTCAACTGCACCAAACTGGATCACACGATGGGCGTGATCGGCAACTACGCCTTCGACGTGGCAGGCTTCGCCGCCGCGTATCCCCGTCACGGCGCCACGGATCCCGTTCGGATCGCCGAGGCGGTGGAGCTGGCGAAACGGGCGGATTACGTGCTTTTATATCTGGGTCTGGACGAGATCAGCGAGTCGGAAGGCCTCGACCGCTCCACGCTGTCGCTGCCTCAATGCCAGATCGACGCGCTCAACGCGATCAGCGCCGTCAACGAAAACGTCATCGTCGTATTGTCCGCCGGTTCTTCGGTGGAGATGCCGTGGCTGGACCGGTGCCGGGCGCTGGTACACGGATATCTCTGCGGTCAGGCCGGCGCCGGCGCGGTACTGCGGGTGCTTCTGGGCGAGGTGAATCCCTCCGGCAAGCTCAGCGAGAGTTATCCCGTGCGGTATGAGGACTGCTCCTCCGCGCCGTATTTCCCGGCAAAGGAGCGGACGGTGGAATACCGGGAGGGTCTGTACGTAGGCTATCGCTATTATGACACCGCCAAGATCCCCGTCACCTTCCCCTTCGGCTTCGGCTTGAGCTACACCACCTTTGCCTACGCCGATCTGCGCGTTACGCCCCAGGCGGCGACCTTTACCCTCACCAACACCGGCGAACGGGACGGCGCGGAGGTGGCACAGCTTTACGTGCACGCCAAGAATCCCTCGGTCTATCGCCCCAACAAGGAACTCAAGGGCTTTGCCAAGGTATTCCTCAAAGCGGGCGAGAGTCGGGAAGTCACCATTCCGCTGGACGACAAGGCGTTCCGCTACTGGAACAGCGTGACGGATCGCTTTGAGATCGACGGCGGCGAATACGATATTCTGATCGGCGCCTCCGTGGCGGATATCAAGCTCACGGGTACGGTGACGGTGCAGGGCACCGACGCGCCGAAGCCGGAGGATCCGGCAAAACTGCCCAGTTATTTCAGCGGCGATATCCGCGCGGTTTCCGACGCGGAATTTGAGGCGCTGCTGGGTCACCCCATTCCCGACGGGTCGTGGTCGGGCATCATCCGCGCCAACGACGCCATCGGCCAGCTCTACTACGCCAGGAGCCTCAAGGCGCGGCTCGTGTGGAAGATCATGGACGCTCTGCTGCAAAAGAGTATCCGAAAAGGCAAGCCTGATCTGAACATCACCTTTATCTACAATATGCCCATCCGTGCCATCGGGAAAATGGCTGGCGGTATGTGTTCCCAGGAGATGTGCGATGGGATCCTCACCATCGTGAACGGTCACGCCATCGCCTTTTTCAAGGGTCTCGGAAAAATCATCGGGGGCTTTTTCAAGCAACGCGGCATTGCCAAGCGGCAAAAAGCTTTGGAATAAGGAGGCATGATATGAAAAACGCAGTATCCGGGAGCTTTTTCGACAAACTCCCCCCCAGTCTTATTAAGAAAAACAACGTCACCCTGATCCCCGAGGGCGCCATCGGCTACCTGTTGGGGCCGACGCTGGCGCTGCTTGCCAACTCCGTGCTGTCGAACTACTTCAACAAGTATATGTCCGACGTACTGCACATCAACAACTGGGCCAGCGCGTTCTTCACGTGGCTGCCCGTTATCTCCGTGATCTTCGTGGTGCTGGGCAACATTCTGGTGGGGCGGCTGATGGATAAGATCCGCTCCAAAAACGGCAAGGCGCGCCCCCTGCTGTTGGTGTCCGTTCCCATCAGTCTGCTGGCGCTGTTGTTCCTCTTCGTCTTTTCGCCGTACAGCGCCGACAGTACCCAGTGGCACACCGGCGCGCTGATCTGCATTGCCATCGGCTATAATCTGTGGTTTGCCTTCGCCTACCCCATGTACTACACGCCCCACGCGGCGCTGGTGAGCCTTTCCACCCGTAACGGCAAAGACCGGGGACTCCTTGCCACCATTTCCAATGCCACCATCCTGGCGGCGATGGGACTTTCCAGCATGATCCTGCCGTTCTTTTTGAATCTCCTGTTTGTGTACGACATGAGCGGCAAGGGTACGGCGGTGACAAACAGCGCCGGCGTGATCCAGTATTACGTGGACGAATCCGGCGCCGCGATCTACGATGCGCAGGCGTCCTACGCCCACTGGAAGATCTTTGTCATCGCGCTGATCGTTATCACCTTTGTGGGCGCCATGATTGAATATTTCTTCACCCGTGAGCGCGTCACCGAGGAGACTATGTCGTCCGGCGAGCCGGGCGAGGAGAAGAAGGCGCTTCCCCTGAAGGCGCAGGCGAAGATCTGCCTGCACGACAAGTTCTGGATCATCATGATGGTGTTCTTCTTCCTCTATCAGTTCGGCGGCATGATCAAAAACGTGTCCCAGAACTACTTCTGCACCGCCATGTTTGCCGACGCGCTGGGCAACTACACCGTGGCATACGGCGGCGAAATGCAGGGTCTGCTGGCGATCATCGGCGCCATTCCCACCGCTATCGGCATGGTGATCGCTCTGCCGCTGGCAAACGCGCTGGGCAGCAAGGCAAAAGCCATCCTCTGCGGCGCTGTGGTAGCGGTGATCGGCGGCGCTATCGGTATGTTCGCGCCGGACAATTTCGTGATCGTCACCGTTTCCTTCATCGTCAAGGCGCTGGGCTCCACCCCCGCCATGTATCTGTCGCTGGCGCTGCTGGCGGATATCTTTGACCATCAGGAGGCTGTACACGGCGTCCGTACCGACGGATTGTCCATGACCATCTACGGTGCGATCATGGCGGGCATGACCGGTCTGACCACCGGCGTGTTGAATATGGTGCTCTCCGGCGTTCATTACGACGTGTCCACCCTGCAGACCAACGACGCGCTGCGCGCGGCGATGCCGTGGGTGTTTATCGGCGGTGAAACGCTCTGCTATCTGGGCATCTTCCTGATCTTCCTCTTCATGGGCGTGGAGAAGTTCTCCAAGCTCGACCACCGCGCCATTGTGGCGGATCAGAAGGCGGCCGCGGCGGCGGAAGGTCGGGAGTATATCTCCGCCGAGGAGAAGATCCGCCGCGAAGAAGGCGAGGACGCGTATCAGGCGGAGCTGAAAAAGCAGGCAGAGGCGGCGCAGAAAGAGCAGGCGCGCGTTGCCCGGCTGTCGGAAGAGCGGCGGCAGGCGGAGGCTGCGGCGGAGGCGAAATTGCTGGAAAGCTTTAACGCGCTTCGCAAGGCGGCTGGCCGCGGCGCTGTGGAACTGTGATCCAGGGCAAAAGGCCCACTTGTAAATAAGGAGGAAAAATATGGTAGAGTTTTTGAAAAATCTGGTCGGGCCCATATTCTACAATATGGGCGTCAGTGAGGCGGATCTGGCCACCTATCTGACCATGTGCGAGAGCTATATCTGGGGTATCCTGATCGCTCTCGGCGTTCTGGTCGTGGTGCTGATCGCGGCGCACTGGCTGAAAAAGGGCGTCCGCGGCTTTACGCGGCTCACCGGCACCGTGGCGGTCCTGCTGGCGATCATCCTGTGCGTGAACCTGATGTGCCTTGGGCCCCTGCACACCAACATTTCCACCATGCTGCGCGGTTCCGGCGTCAGCCTGAAGGAAACCACGATCACTGCCAGCAAGGACGTGATCAAGCGCGTGGGCGAAGAGGGCATCGTTCTTTTGAAGAACGACGGCACGCTTCCCATGTCCGCCGGAAACCTGAACGTGTTCGGCTGGGGTTCCACCAACCCCATTCTGGGCGGTACCGGCTCCGGCTCGTCCGACGGTTCCTCCGCCGTGGGGATCCTGCAGTCCCTCAAGGATGCGGGCTTTACCACCAACGAAGAGCTGTCCCAGATGTACGTGAACTATCGCGCCGACCGTCCCGCTGTGGGCATGAGCGCCCAGGACTGGACGCTGCCTGAACCCACGGCGGATGCGTACACCGACGAGGTGATGTCCCAGGCGAAGGCGTTCTCCGACACGGCGGTCATCGTCATCTCCCGCTCCGGCGGCGAGGGCGCCGACCTGCCCACCGATATGAACGCCGTTATCCACGGCACCTACAACATCGTCGATCAGGTCTCCGTGACCGGTCAGTACGGTTACTACAACGGCACCTATACCAACAACGGCGATTACGACGATTTTGAGCCGGGCGAGCACTATCTGGAGCTGTCCGTCACTGAAGAGAATCTGGTGGAAACCGTCTGCGCCGCGTTTGACAAGGTGATCGTCATCGTCAACGCCAACAACACCATGGAGCTGGGCTGGGTGGATGCGTATCCCCAGATCGGCGCGGTTTTGTGGGCGCCGGGCGCCGGCAACACCGGCTTGAGCGCGCTGGGTGAGATCCTCTCCGGCGCCGTCAACCCCTCCGGCCGCACGGTGGATACCTTCGTAAAGGATCTGACCGCCACGCCCACCTTCAACAACTTCGGCAACTTCGCCTATGACAACGTGGCGGATCTCAAGGAAGCCGTTGCCGCCGCCGACAGCGCGTATGAGGGCAACCTGGCATTCGTAAACTACGTGGAAGGCATCTACGTGGGCTACAAGTTCTATGAAACCGCCGCCGAGGAAGGTCTCATCACCTATGCCGACGAGGTCCAGTATCCCTTCGGCTACGGCTTGAGCTACACCACCTTTGAAAAGACCATCGACAATTTCGCCTTTGACGGCGCCAACGTCACCTTCGACGTGACCGTTACCAACACCGGCGACGCCGCCGGCAAGGACGTGGTGGAGATCTACTTCACGCCGCCCTATACCAACGGCGGCATTGAGAAGGCGTCTGTCAATCTCATCGACTTTGCCAAGACCCAATCGCTGGCGCCGGGCGCGTCCGAGGTCGTCCCCTTCTCCATCCCCGTGGAGGAGTTTGCCTCCTATGATTCCGAGGGCGTCAAGATCGCCGGCGGCGGCTATATTCTGGAAGCCGGCGAATACGAAGTATCCGTCCGTTCCGATTCCCACACCGTGGTGGCGAAGGACAGCTTCAAGGTGGACAGCGATATCAGCTATGCCACCGGCCGCGCCAGCGATCTCATTCCGGCTGTGAACCAGTTTGAGGACTATTCCCGCGGCGAGTTCGAGCAGTTGTCCCGCAAGGACGGCTTCGCCAACTACGCCACCGCCACCGCCGCGCCGTCGAACTTCGCCATGAGCGATGCGACCCGCGCCGCGGTAGAGTTGAGTGCCGTAGGTTTCTATGATCCGGCGCTGTACGACAACGATGCCGACGCCATGCCCACGCAGGGCGCCGACAACGGCTTGACGCTGTACGATCTGTCCGGCAAGTCCTACGACGATCCCATGTGGGATCAGCTTCTCGACCAGCTTTCGCTGGAGGATATGTCGCTGATGATCAATCTGGGCGGCTGGCAGACGGTGGCGATCGAGTCCGTGGGTAAGCCTGCCACTTCCGACTGCGACGGCCCTGCCGGCCTTTCCAACTTCCTCACCGGCGCGTACGGCACCGCCTATCCCGCCGAGATCCTCATGGCGCAGACCTGGAACACCGAGCTGATCGAGGAGATGGGCGTCGCCATGGGTCAGGAATACGCCGACGCCAACAACTACGGTTGGTACGGTCCCGCTATGAACACCCACCGCAACGCCTTTGCCGGCCGTAACTTCGAGTACTTCTCCGAAGACGGCGTGCTGGCAGGCAAGATCGCCGCTTCCGAGATCAAGGGCGCGGTCACCAAGGGCGTATATCCCTATATCAAGCACTTTGTTCTCAACGACCAGGAGGGCAACCGCTGCTCCTTCCTGCTGACCTATGCGTCCGAGCAGGCGATCCGCGAGATCTATCTCAAGCCCTTTGAGATGGCCGTTAAGGGCAATCAGGGTGCGGCAATGGCGGCGATGTCCGCGTTCAACTGGATCGGCACGGTGCCGTGCTGCGCCAACGGCAATCTGCTCAACACCGTCCTTCGTGACGAGTGGGGCTTCCGCGGCATGGTAGAGACCGACTACAACGGTTCCTACGGATATCAGATCACAGACCACTGCATCCGCAACGGCAACGATCTGATGCTGGGCTTCAACATGGCGGCTTCCAACGTGTTGAGCGATCAAAGCGCCACGGCGGTCATCGCCATGCGTCAGGCGTGCAAGAACATCCTCTACACCGTGGGCAACAGCGGTTATTATACCAATGCCTCCGGCGATCCCACCCGGCAGGCGGATCCGGCGGTGAGCCTGTTCA
>DBWU01000047.1:31033-34512 GCA_002309395.1 Oscillospiraceae bacterium UBA1230 | reverse complement strand
TGGGGATTAACTTTCTGTCCCATAAACTGTCTCCTCCCTTAGTCTTTCTCCGCGACGGCCAGCGTCACATGAGAAGTTCTCTTGTTGATGCGATAGGCACGGCCCTGCGCCCGGGGCATCATCCGCTTGAGGATGGGGCCGGGGGTGGCGTACACCTGGGTGATCACCAGCTTGTCAGCGTCCATGTGGAAGTTGTTTTCCGCATTGGCGCAGGCGCTCTTGAGCAGCTTCACCAGCGGCTCGCAGGCGGACTTGGGGGTGTTCATCAGGATCGCCATGGCGGTCTTGGCGTCCTTGCCGCGGATCAGATCGCATACGATCTGAACCTTACGGGGAGAGATGCGGACGTATCTCAAATAAGCTTTAGCTTCCATATTCTGCATCCTCCTTACTTAGACTTGGCGTGGCCGCGGAAGGTGCGGGTGGGAGCGAACTCACCCAGCTTGTGACCCACCATATCCTCCTGGATATAGACGGGCACGTGACGGCGGCCGTCGTGTACTGCGATGGTGTGGCCGACAAAGGAGGGGAAGATGGTGGAGCTGCGGCTCCAGGTCTTCAGCACGCTCTTCTCGCCGGTCTTGTTCATTGCTTCGACCCGCTTGAGAAGCTCCGGGGCAACATACGGGCCTTTTTTAATAGATCTGCTCATATTTCATTTGCCTCCCTTACTTCACGTTACGGCGCTTGACAATGAACTTGTCAGTGGGATTCTTCTTACTGCGGGTCTTGTAACCCAGAGCCGGCTTACCCCAAGGGGTAACGGGGCCGGGACGACCCACGGGGGACTTGCCCTCACCACCGCCATGGGGGTGGTCACAGGGGTTCATCACGCTACCGCGAACGGTGGGACGCCAACCCATGTGGCGTTTCCGACCCGCTTTACCGATCTGCACGTTCTCATGCTCCAGGTTGCCCACCTGACCGATGCAGGCGGTGCAGTTGGTGCGGATGATACGCACTTCGCCGGAAGGCATACGGATCTGAGCGTCGTTGCCCTCTTTCGCCATGAGCTGGGCATACGCGCCGGCGCTGCGGACGAGCTGGGCGCCCTTGCCGGGGTGCATCTCGATATTGTGGATCACCGTACCAACGGGAATGTTGGCGATGGGCAGGCAGTTGCCGGGCTTGATGTCCGCCGCGGCGGAGGAGATCACCTTGTCGCCTACGGCAAGGCCCACCGGCGCGATGATGTAGCGCTTCTCGCCGTCGGCATACTGCACCAGAGCGATGTAGGCGCTGCGGTTGGGATCGTACTCCAGGCGCAGGACCGTGGCTTCCATATCCACCTTGTCGCGCTTGAAGTCGATGATGCGGTACTTCCGCTTCTCGCCGCCGCCGCGATGACGGACGGTGATGCGGCCATAGCTGTTGCGACCAGCGTTCTTCTTCAGCACCTCAACCAGACCGGATTCGGGCTTGACGTGCTTTTCAATGCCGTCAAAACCGGAAACGGTCATGTGCCGGCGGGAAGGTGTGGTCGGCTTATAGGATTTGATAGACATTTCTTATACTCCTTCCTCTTACACCATACCCTCGAAGAACTCGATGGTCTTGGAATCCTGAGTGAGCTGAACGTATGCTTTCTTCCAGCTCTTGCGGCGGCCGGGACGGGCGGCGCCCAGGCGCTTGGCCTTGCCGTCATAGTTGATGGTGTTGACCTTGGCGACCTTGACGCCGAAGATCTCTTCCACCGCCTTCTTGATCTCCACCTTGCCGGCTTCGGGCGCTACCTCAAAGACGTATTTCTTATCGCCGGTAGCCGCCATGGAACGCTCGGTGATGATGGGGCGGATAATGATGTCGTATACGTTAGCCATTACGCAAACACCTCCTCGATAACTGCGAGGGCTTCCTTGTCAAGCACCAGGTTCCGGGCGGTAAGCAGTTCGTAAACGTTGATGAGCTTCGCCATGGTGACGCCTACGCCGGGAATGTTGCGGGCGCTCTTGATCACGGTCTCGTTCTTGTCGGGAGTGACCACCAGCGACTTGCCCTCCGCCTTGATGGCGCTGAGGAATGCGCGGAAGTCCTTGGTCTTGATGGCGTCCATCTTGATGGCATCCACCACGATGATCTCGCCGGCGGCCGCCTTGGCGGACAGCACGGACTTGAGCGCCAAACGCTTGACCTTCTTGTTCAGCACGTACGCGTAGCTGCGGGGCTTGGGGGCAAACACGATGCCGCCGTGGGTCCACTGGGGCGCGCGGGTGCTGCCCTGCCGGGCATGACCGGTACCCTTCTGGCGCCAGGGCTTTCTGCCGCCGCCGGAGACCTCGCCGCGGGTCAGAGCGCTCTGGGTGCCCTGCCGGCAGTTGGCCAGGTGGTTCTTCACCACGTCATGCACAACGGCTTCGTTCGGCTCGATACCGAAGACGCCATCGCTCAACTCCACGGTACCGACGACCTCGCCGGCCATGTTCAACACATTGATGGTAGACATATCCGTAAGCACTCCTTTCCTTACTTAGTACGGGCGGAAGCCTTCTGGGGATTACGACCGGAAGCCTTCTGCGGGTTGTTGCTGATGCCGGACTCCACGTTCTTGACGCGGTGGACCTTCACGGTGGTCTTCAGCGTGACCAGACCGCCCTTGGGGCCGGGGATCGCGCCGCGGACGGCGATCAGGTTCAGCTCCGGATCAACGCGCACGATGTCCAGATTCTGGATCGTCACGGTGTCCACACCCATCTGACCGGCGCCGATCTTGCCTTTGAAGATCCGGGACGGGTCGGTGGTGGAGCCCATGGAACCGGCGTGACGGTGCACGGGACCGCCGCCGTGGCTGGTAGGCGTACGCTGTGCGCCCCAGCGCTTGATGACGCCCTGGTAGCCGTGGCCCTTGCTGGTGCCGGTCACGTCCACAAAGTCGCCCTCTTTGAAAGTGTCCGCCTTGATCACGTCGCCCACGTTCAGCTCGGCGGCGTTTTCAAGATCGAATTCGCGCAGATACTTCTTGGGAGCTACGCCCGCCTTGTTCAAATGGCCCAGCTCCGGCTTGGTCAGCTTCCGCTCCGGCACGTCCTCGAAACCGAGCTGTACCGCGGCGTAGCCGTCTTTTTCGGCTGTCTTCTTCTGCACGACCACGCAGGGACCCGCCTCGATCACGGTGACGGGGATCACCTTGCCGTTTTCGTCGAAGATCTGAGACATGCCAACTTTCTTGCCGATGATTGCTTTCATGTATGATCCTCCTTAAAGGTTATTGGTCGGCATAGTTCAGTCCGCATTGGGGTCGGGCCGCTTGCTCTGCCGACGTAACCCGTCCGCCTCACGCAAGTCAGCGGACCTTGGGTTGCAAGCTTTTCAATTGTGCCGCGCTCGTGTCGCGGCGGAGATCGCAATATTATATAAGGTATCGAGCCTTACAGCTTGATCTCGATCTCCACGCCCGCAGGCATCTCGAGCCCCATCAGGGCCTCGACCGTCTTGGGGTTGGAATTGGTGATGTCGATCAGGCGCTTGTGCGTGCGGCGCTC
>DBWU01000047.1:15541-30972 GCA_002309395.1 Oscillospiraceae bacterium UBA1230 | reverse complement strand
TGCGCTTGGCGGTCTCCACGATCTTCTCTGCGCTCTGGTCGATGACCTGGTGGTCATACGCCTTGAGACGAATGCGAATCATTTCCTTTGCCATTGTGGTTTTTCCTCCATGTTTTCGTACGGTTTTTTCGTTGACCTTCGCCGTACGGCAAGAAATTTTCTGTACGCCTTTCCGTGCGTATCATTCCGGCTCACAAGAAACACCGGCACAAGTCCGGCCGGTGTCCTTCTGGCGCGGCGATCTACGCTGCCGCACAAGAAAATTTCAGCCGCCCGATGATCGGACATACTCCCCGGAAGTTACCTCCTTGCGGAGCAATCTCCCGGTTCATCGCAGTTGCAAACGGCTCCGGGTGTGTTGCACCCTTTGCACGCGTGCCTGATTATTCTATAAGAAAATCCCCTTGTTGTCAAGGGGATTTTTACTTGTTTTTCTAAATTTTTTCAGATTTTCGGCGGAATCAGTACGCCACGCCCCAATAGATGTCGGTGGTACACTCTTTGCCGCAGACAGGACACTTGCCCACGGTGCCGGACTGGTCAAACGGCATACAGCGGCTGGAAACGCCCGCCTTCTCCTTCATCGCCAGTTCGCACTCGAGGCTGCCGCACCATTTCGTGCGGGCAAAGCCGCCGCTGCCTTCCGCCATGGCTTTGACCTCCTCCCACGAGGTCATGTCAAAGCTGTTGTCCGCCAGGTTCTTTGCCGCCATATCGTAGAGATTGTCATGTACCTTTTGCAACAGCTCCGCCACGGCGCTCTCCAGCTCAGACAGAGGTACGAACGTCTTCTCGCCGGTGTCGCGCCGGGCGATACAGCACTGCCCCTGTTCCAGATCTCTCGGCCCGATCTCCACCCGGAGCGGCACGCCCTTCATCTCATACTGGGCGTATTTCCAGCCGGCGGACTGCTCGCTGTCGTCCATACTCACGCGCACACCGGCGTTCTCCAGCCGGTCGCGCAGAGCGGCGGCGGCGTCCAGCACGCCCTCTTTATGCTGGGCGACGGGGATCACCACCACCTGTATCGGCGCGATCACAGGCGGCAACACCAGACCGTTGTTATCGGAATGGGTCATGATGATGGCGCCGATGAGCCGCGTGGAGCTTCCCCACGAGGTCTGGAACGGATACTGCAGCGTATTGTCCCGGCCGGCAAACGTCACACCGTAGGCACGGGCGAACTTATCACCGAAGAAATGGCTGGTGCCGGACTGGAGCGCCTTGTGGTCTTTCATCATACATTCAATCGTATACGTGGCCTCGGCGCCGGCAAATTTCTCCTTGTCGGTCTTGCGGCCCTTGACCACCGGCATCGCCAGCGCGTCACGGCAGAAATCGGCGTAGCAGTTGAGCTGCTGCTCCGTTTCCGCCACGGCCTCGGCGGCCGTCTCATGGAGCGTATGTCCCTCCTGCCACCAGAATTCCCGGCTCCGCAGGAAGGGGCGGGTGGTTTTTTCCCAGCGGATCACACTGCACCACTGGTTATAGAGCATGGGCAGTTCGCGCCAGGAGTGAAGCACGTGCGCCCAGTGATCGCAAAACATGGTCTCGGAGGTGGGGCGGAACGCCAGACGCTCTTCCAGCTTCTCACTGCCGCCGTGGGTGACCCACGCACACTCCGGGGCAAATCCGGCCACCAACTCCCCTTCCTTTTTCAAAAGGCTCTCGGGGATCAGCACCGGCATCGCCACGTTCTGATGGCCCGTCTTTTTGAACATCCCGTCCATGATGCGCTGGATGTTCTCCCAGATGGCGTAGCCGTAAGGACGCAGGATCATAAAACCCTTCACGCTGGCGTAATCCACCAGCTCGGCTTTCAGGCAGATATCCGTATACCACTTGGTAAAATCCTCTTCCATGGGCGTGATCGCGTCTACTTTTCTCTGATCTTTTGCCATTCTATATCCCTCTTCGTATTCCAAAACTCGTTGCCCCGTTTCGGGCTTCCTGCCTATTGTATCGGCTCACGCGCCGCTTGTCAAGCGGCGGACTACATCTCCCGATTGTCGATCGCTGCCAGACCGAACCGAACCGCCCGTTCGATCTCCACCCGCTCTTGTTCCCCGGCGGATTCGTAGAGCCGGCGGAGCTGTTGGAGAAAAAGACCGCGCAGAGAATCCTCCCCGCACTTTTCCCACAGATCCCGTCTCATCCGCGTTTCATCCCGTACTTCCAGCGCGTAAAACCGGTCGCACAGCGCTTGATGCAGCGCCTCGGTACGGACGGGGCGATCTGTTTCACCTGTCAGCGTGATGCGGTACACGTCGCCGCTCGTCTCCGGAGGCAGGGCGGCCACGATCGCCTCCTCCGGCTCCCTGTCGCCCACGTCCACGCGCAACAGCTCATAGCGCCGCTGACACAGCGGCACGAACTGCAGCGAGACTTCCCCCGGCGCTACGGTGCCGCACAGGACGCCCTTTTCGCCGGTTTCGTCAAATCCGCGCCCCTCCGGGCAGCCGGGGTAGGCGTACACCACCGAGCCGGCGCGGCAGAGCCCGGAAAACGCATGCTGATGCCCCAGCGCCGCGTAATCCACGCCGGTCTTTTGCAACTGCTCGGGGCGCAAGGGGCGGTAGCGGCTGTCCTTCACGCCTACGTCACCGTGCAAAAGCAATAGATGCACCCAGCCGTCCTCCGGCGCGACAAAACCGTCCAACACGGCGGCGCTGTCTACGGCAGGCGAAGTAAACGCCGCGCCGTAGACACTGCACGAGAGTGAGGGAAAGTCCAGACGCGTCAGAACGTCCTGCGTGAAAACGTGCACGTTTTCCGGCCAGCGGATCCGATCATAGGCGCCCTTGGGGGCGTAATAATCGTGGTTTCCCGGCGCGATCACCACCTGGGCGCGACACTTCCCCAGCGCCGACGCCAGTTCCTCGCCCGTCTGGGCGTAAATATCGTCCGAATCGAACAGGTCACCTGCCAGCAGTACCAGCGCCACGCCCTGCTCGTTGGCGTACGCCACCATCCGCTCCACCAGACGGCGACTCTCCTGCCGGCGATGACGGGCGTGTTCTTCGTCCAGCGCGGTAAAGGCGCTGTCCAGATGAAAGTCCGCTCCATGAAGTATTTTGACCATGACCGCGCTCCTTTTCTACCGTATATCCACCCGCTCCACAGCGGTACAACGCCCCGTGGCGTCGTCCAGCGTGAAAAGACAACCCTGCGCCTTGCACGGTCCGTCCGCCGGACGGTACCGCTCCGGCAAACCGCCTAAAAAGCGGTCGATAGACTGCTCCGGCCGCACACCCAGCACCGACTCGATAGGCCCGGTCATACCCAGATCGGTAATGTAGCCGGTGCCTTTGGGAAAGACCCTCTCATCGGCGGTGGGCACGTGGGTATGGGTGCCCCACAGGGCGCTGACGCGCCCGTCCAGATAGTAAGCCAGCGCCAGCTTCTCGCTGGTCGCCTCGGCGTGAAAGTCCACCAGTGTAAAGGTGGGCCGCTCCATCCGGCGAAGCACCGCGTCCGCCGTGGTGAAGGGGTCGGCGGCGCGCCAGTCCAGATCGCACCGGCCGATGAGATTCATTACGCCCACCGTCGCGTTGCCGCAGGGATATACGCCCCAGCCGCGACCTGGCGTGCGTGGCGAAAAATTCGCCGGGCGCAACAGACGACCGTCCTCCTCCAGACGGTCCGCGATCTGCCGCCTGCCCCAGGTGTGGTTGCCCAGCGTGACAACGTCCGCACCGGCGGTGAAAAGATCCTGCGCCTGCTCCGGCGTCAACCCCACGCCGGAGACGTTTTCGCCGTTGATCACGGTGAAGGATACGCTCTTCTCCTTTTTGAACGTCCCCAGATGGCGGCGCAGATGCTCCACGCCGCTCTCGCTGGTCACGTCGCCCAGCGCCAAAATGTGATACAGCATCGTCAGTTCCTCCCTCTTAACCCGTCATCCTCTGACGGCGCCCCAGACCGTACCCGCCAGCGTACAGGCGCCGAACGCCACGATGTCCACCGCCACGATGGTGGAACCCACCGGCGTACCGTACACGATGGCAAGGGCGATCCCAGCGAGGGCGCACGCCACCGACAGCACCGCCGCGAAAACGGTGACGGATAAAAAACTCTTGAAGATCCGCATGGCGGACAGCGCCGGGAAGATCACCAGCGCCGAGATCAGCAGCGAACCCACCAGATTCATCGCCAGAACGATGATCACCGCCGTCACCACCGCGATGAGCAGATTGTAGGCACCGGCGCGCAGTCCCGTGGCGCGGGCAAAATCCTCATCGAAAGTGACGGCGAAGATCTTGTGATAAAACACCACGAAGATCGCCACCACCGCCAGCGACAGCGCCACGCACAGCCACACCTCCCAGCCGGTCAGCGTGAGAATGGAGGTGGCGCCGAACAGCGTGGAGCAGACGTCGCCCGATACGTTGGCGGAGGTGGAAAACAGGTTCATCAGCAGATACCCTACCGCCAGCGCGCCCACGGAGATCATCGCCACCGCCGCGTCGCCTTTGATCTTTGCGTTTTGCCCGGTACGCAACAGCAGTACGGCACAACCTGTGGTCACCAGCAGTACCAGCGGCATCTCCCCCACCGTGTGGAGAAAACTGCCCAGGGACGTATTTTTGAAGACCTGATCCAGCACGGCGCTGATCGCCATGGCGCCGAACGCCACGTGGGAAAGACCGTCACCGATGAAGGAGAAGCGTTTGAGTACCAGCGGCACGCCCAGAAGCGCCGCGCACAGGGCGATCAGCACGCCCACCACCAGCGCGTAGCGCACGAAGGCGTAGCCTGCCACGTAGCTTGCCAGCTTTTCCCAGATCATAGCGCCGCGCCTCCTTCCGCGCCGGTGAGAAGCTTGCCGGCGTCACTTTTCAAATAGGCGTCCCGCGTGCCGAAGAACACCGTGTCCCCCATGTGAAGGATATGGTCGGCATAGCGGACGGCGGCAGCGTCGTGAGAGATCATGATGATCGTCGTGCCGCTTCGGTGGAGCCGGCGGATCAACTGATACATCTCCGCCGTCACTTTCATATCAAGGCCGGAGACCGGCTCGTCTAACAAAAGGAGCTTCCCCGTGGCGCACAGGGCGCGAGCCAGCAGTACACGCTGCTGCTGGCCGCCGGACAGTTCCCGATAGCAACGCGAAAGAAGGGGCGCGATGTCCATCTTTTCCGCGTTTTCCAGCGCCAGCGCCTTTTCCTCTTTCGTGTAAAAAGGACGCAGACCGCACCGGCTTTGAAAGCCGGAGAGGATGATCTCCCACACGGAGGCGGGAAAGTCGCGCTGGATCGGCGTCTGCTGGGGCAGATAACCGATCTCGTTGGGACGGAGCCCGTCGCCCCATTCGATGGTGCCGCTCACCGGTGCTTGCAGGCGGAGCAACGTGCGCATCAGCGTGCTTTTGCCGGAGCCGTTTTCCCCAATGATACACAGAAAGTCCCCTGCGTTCACTTGAAAATTCAACCCTTGCACCAGCGGACGCCCGTCATATCCCAGCGTCAGATCGCGGCAAATCAGTTGTGCCATGGTACACCTCGTCTTATTGCAGCGCCTCTTTGAGAACGCGCAGATTGTTTTCCATCACGGTGAGATAGGTCGTTCCCGACGCCGCGTCCTGCGCGGTGACGGATTGCATGGAATCCAGCGTCAAAACGGTCTGATCGCCGGCGGCGGTGTTGCCTCGCACCGTTTGCGCCAACGTACCGTCGGCGGTCTCCGTCTGGAGAATATACCGCAAACCCAGCGCGTCTATCTTTTGCGCCAGAAATACCACCGTTTCGAAGCCGGCCTCCGCCTGCGCCGAACAGCCGGCAAAGGCGGCGTAGTAGGTCAGGCCGTAATCGTCCGCCAGATAGCGGAAGGGGAAGCGGTCGGCAAAGAGCACCGTTTTCCCTCCGGCGCCGTCCACCGCCTCTTGATAGGCGCTGTCCAGCGCTTCCAGTTTCTCAATATATGCCGCGGCGTTGGCGCGGTAGACGGCGGCGCCGTCCGGATCGGCGGCGGCGAACACCTCCGCCAGAGCGCGGCATAAAAGCGACGCGTTCCGAAGCGACAGCCAGATATGCTCATCATAGGCGGTCTCTTCCCCGTCCTCTTCCTCTTGCTCCATGCCCTCCACCGTCTCTTCCTCTTTCGCCGCCGCGCCCAGCAGTTCCAGAAGATTCGCCGCGATCATGTCCTGATTGGCCGCCTCGCCCAGCGCGTCATCCACCCATTGGTCGGATTCGCCGCCTACATATATAAATACGTCGCAATCGGATACCTTTATCATATCCTCCACAGAGGGCTGGTAGCTGTGCATATCCACACCGTGATCCAGCAACAGCGTCAGTTCCACCTGCTCGCGCCGCTGTCCGATCAGCTCGCGCGCCCAGTCGTACAGCGGAAAGACCGTCGCCACCACCTGTATCTTATCCGTATCCTGCCGCCGCTCGCCGCCGCAGCCGCAAAGCGCTCCCGGCACCAGCACGGCGCACAGCATCAGCGCGATCCATTTTTTCATGGCGGTCCCCCCCTAAACGTTCTGCCACAGTGTACGCGCCGCCCACGCCGCCATAGCACAGGCGAGCCGCTTTTCTCACCGGCAATCCTTACACACGCCGTAGATCACGGTGTCCTCCCGGTCGATCTGGAATTTCTCCTCCTGCGCCACCCGATCCACCAGCGCGTCCGCCGCCGGCATGCCCATATGAAACGTTCTGCCGCAACGCTTACACGCCAGATGCAAACAGGCGCGGCACCCCTCCGCCGCCGCGTACTGGTAGTAGACCTCCCGACTGCCGCTCCGGCTGACGCGCCGTACCTTTCCCTCGGCTTCCAGCGCCGTCAGATTGCGGTACACCGAGCTGACACTCACGCCGCTCGCGGTAAGATCGGCGGCGACCTGCTGCGCCGTAAGGCTCTCGTCGGCATGGCGCGCCAGATACCCCAACAGCGACCGGCGCTGTTTCGTCACATATCTTGCCATACCCGTGCCCCCCCCTCGAATTTGAGAATGATTCGCAAATGATACTAACACACGGCGGCGGCGCTGTCAAGCAAAAAAGCGTCTTCTCCTGCCGCCGCGCATAAAAACGGGCGTTCCGCCGATATGCGAAACGCCCTTTGAGACTGTCAAAAAACGGCTCTGCCGTTTTTTGACAAAAGGGTTGCAGCCTACTGCGCGCACTCATGGTGCGCCCATGGCGCACCATTCGCACACTTCGTAGTCTGAGTGGTGTCATTTGCCACGTACACGCCGCGGCAAATGACGATTCCATGTCTTCGCGCCGTGCGCGGCGCGAACTCTGCGAGGCTTTTTTGACACGCTGAAAGGGCGTTTCGCCGATATGCGAAACGCCCTTCGGGGTTTCTTTACAGATCCACGATCTCCAGCTCGTCTTCCGCCACGCGGCGCAGTTCCTTCTTGTTCATCAGCTCGTAGATACACGGCACCACGAACAGCGTCATCAGCGTGGCGTACAGCAGGCCGCCGATACACACCAGCGCCACGGGCTGCATCAGCGCCGTGCCGGCACTGCGCGCCAGCGCCATGACCGCCAGACCCAGAATGGTGGTCAGCGAAGTCATCAGGATCGGACGCATACGGGTTACGCCCGCGTCGATGATCGCCGCGCGGCGCTCCATGCCGGAGATGCGCTGTTGGTTGATATGGTCCACCAGCACGATGCCGTTGTTGACGATGATACCCACCAGCATCACAAAGCCGATCAGCGAGATCACGCTGATCTCAATGCCGGCGATCAGCAGCGACAAAAAGCCGCCCGTAAACGCCAGCGGAATGGTGAACATCACGATCAGCGGAGATTTGAGGGATTGGAACTGCGCCGCCATGATGAGATATACCAGCAGCACGCCCAGTCCCAGCATCAGTACCAACTGCCAGACCGCTTCCATGATCGCCTCGTTCTCACCGTCGAACACCACGGATACCGACGAAGGCAATTCCAGCTCCGCGGCGGCGCGGCGCAGCGCGCCGGTGACTATGGTGACGTTATACCCCTCCGCCACCTCCGCCGTGACGGCGATATACCGCCGCTGCTGGTCGCGCCGGATCGTCTGCAAACTGACGCGCTCCTCCACTGTGGCGACCTCGCCTAACGGGAAGCTCTCGCCGCCGCTTTGAGAGGCGTCCGCGCCGGAGAGATTTGCCATTTCTCCGAAACCGCCCGTGCCGGTAAGGGACGACACGGAACTGCCGGAAGGCGTGATCTCCAGCTCCAGCAACGTCTCACGGGTCAAACGCGCCGACGGGTCGTTCTCTACCAAAAGCCCCATCGCCACGCCGTCCAGCGTCAGATCCGCGCCGGAGGCGCTGGTGGACAGCGCCGACGCCACCTGCAGATAGATCTGCGCCACCGTCATACCCTTTTGCATGGCGGCGGTGGGGTCCACCGTCACCTGCAGTGCCGGGACCGCGTCCTCCAACCCGTCGGACACCGAGGCGACGCCCTCCACGGTTTCCATCCTGTCTGCCAGCGTCCGCGCCGCCGATTGCAGGTCTTCCATACTGTCGCCGAACAACTGCACCGTTATGCCGGAGGTGATCAGCGTATCAAACGACATCACCGGGGACGCCTCCACGGTGCAGGGCAGATCAGCGCACAGCTCTTCCAGCGCCCGACCCGCCTCCATGCCGGAGGCGCCTTCCGCCACGGTGATATAAAAGGACACCGCGCTGCCGCCGCTTCCGCCGCCGAGGGACTGCATCCCCGAAAGAGAACCACCGCCCAGAACCGCGCCCACCGTTTCCACGCCGTCCACCTCCATGGCGCGGCGCATGACCTCATCCGCCGTTTCCCGCGTCTTGGAAAGGTCGTACTCCTCCGGCATGGTCACCGTGACCGAGGCGTTGTTCACGTCGATCTCCGGCATAAAACTGAAGCCGCGGCTGATCGCCGCCGCGCCGGAGAGTATCAGCAGCGCCGCCGCGCCGCCTAAGATCACCGCCTTGTGATCCAGCGACCACGCCAGCGCCCGGCGGTACGCAGGATAGACGCGCTCCAGCAGGAACCGCCGACGCGGCGGCACCGCGCCCAACAGCCCGGACGCCATGGCAGGTACCAGCGTCAGCGCCGTCAGAAGGCTTGCCAGCAGAGAAAACGTCATGGTCAGCGCCAGATCGGTAAAGAGCTGTTTGGTGATGCCCTCCACGAACACGATGGGCAGAAAGACCGCCACCGTGGTCAGCGTGGAGGCGACGATGGCGCCCAGGACCTGACCGGCGCCGGATACCGCCGCCTGGATCACCGTGGCGCCTTTGGCGCGCAGACGGTAGGTGTTTTCGATCACCACCACGGAGTTGTCCACCAGCATACCCACCGACACCGCCAGGCCGCTCAAGGAGATCATGTTGATGGTCACGCCGGAAAAATACATCAGCACCACCGCAAGGATCACGCTCACCGGGATGCTCAACAAGGTGATCACCGTGGGGCGCCAGTCGCGCAGGAACAAAAACAGCACCACCACCGCAAATACCGCGCCCCACAGCAGCGACGAGAGGATGGCGTTGACGATCAGGTAGATATACTCCCCCTGATCCATCAGCGTTTGGAAGTGCAATCCTTCATACTCCGCCTCCAGCTTTTCAAACCGCGCCGCGATCTGCTTGGATACGGCGGCGGTGGCGTAGCTGGACTGTTTGGTAAAGGTCACGCTGACGCCGTCTTCCCCGTTGATCTTGGTGTAGACCTCGTCGGCGTTGTCCAGTACCGCCACGGTCGCCACGTCGCGCAGATATACCGGGGGCACGTCCTCTGATCCGAAATCAAACAGCAGCAGATCTTCCAGCTGCTCCCGGGTGGAAAACCGGTCGCCCACCGAGACCATATAGCTCACACCGTCGTCATCCTGCACGTAGCCGGCAGGCATGGAGAAGTTCTGCGCCGCCAGCAGGGCGGAAACGGACGTTACCGACAGCATGGAGGAAAGATCCGTCCGGGCGGCGGCCTTCTCCCGATAGCTCTCCAGCTCGCCCAGCGCCTCGTCGATCTTGGAAAGCGCCTCGTTGATCTGCACCGTGCCGACGGATAGGCCGGTCAGCGTATCCAGACCCGTCATGGCGCCGTCGGTCACCTGCCGGGCAAGACGCGCCGACGCTTCCTCGCCGCCCAGCGCACGGATGGCGTCCTCCACGCCCGATACGGTGTCTCGCAGTTCCTCCAGCGCCTGTTCCGCCTGTTCCGGCTCCGTACCTAACGCCCGAAGCGCCGCGATCTTTTCATCCCGCAAAGCCGTCAGCTCCGCTTCACGGCTTTTCAGTGTGTTCAGCGTCTCCCCCGGCAGACCGCCCGTCTGCTCCAGCGCGGCGATCTCCGATTGCACAGTCAACAGCTCGGTTTCCACCTGACGCCATTCCCGCACCGCCGGTTCAAGGCGCGCCAGACGTTCCGCCAGATCCGCGCGCTGCTCGCCCATGGCGGCAAGCCCGTCCTGCACCGCGCCGATCGCCGTTTCCACCGCGCCGCCGACAGCGTCGCGCTGTGCCGTTTTCATCTCGTTTTGCGCCTGACGGATCTGCTCACGCGTCTGCTGAAGCTGACGGCGCGTTTCCTCCAGCTTCGCCTCCATCGCCCCGTACAGCGTTTGGGAAAGGCGATCCATCTTCGCCTGATCGAGCACCACGTGTGCCTGGGTCTCCAACGTGCCGCTGATGCTGACGCTCGCCACGCCGGTGATGCCCTCCAGCTTTTGCGCCAGCGTATCGTTGACAAATTCGCTCAAACTGTGGATCTCCATCCCCCGATAGGATACGGCGGCGATCTCCACCGGAAGCACCGAGGGGTTGATCTTCAGTACGTACGGTACGCCCACCGTGTCGTCCCACTGACTGGACAGAGCGGTGATCTTCTGCTGGATGTCAACGCCCAGCGTGTCCATATTGGTGCCGTTTTCAAACTCCAGTACCACCAGAGAAAGGCTGTCCCGGCTGGTGGAGGTCACGGATTTGATATGCTCCAGCGTCGCCATGGATCGCTCCATGGGACGCGTGATGGTCTCCTCCACGGATTCCGGGCTTTCGCCGGGCGCCGCGGTGATCACGACGGCATAGGGAAAATCCATGTTGGGCAGCAAGTCCGGCGTCATACGGAGATACGCCACCACGCCTAATATGACTACCGCCAGCACCGCCACAAAAACGGTCAGCGGTCGTTTGACGCTGAATTTCGGCACGGTCCGTCCCTCCCTCTGCTGATCCGCGCCGCCTTCGCGCGGACCGGCACACCGTAGTGTATAGTAGTAAGAGTGTATCACGCCGACGCTTTGAATACAAGCGCGGCGCAGTATTATTTACGGAATCGTCACAAAAAAGAGAGACCGCCCGGTATGAGCGGTCAAAAAGAGGCAAAATGAAAACTTATTCGGCAAAACGACCCGTCATTCGATCGTCCTGGCAAATGTCACGCCGGATTTCTGCATTCCCACGTCCAGACGCACCCGGTCGCCCCGGATATAACTGCGGGTATACTCATACACGCGCCCGTCCTCCGTCTCGGTCAGACGCTGGTGATAAAACGCGCAGCTGCCCGGCGCCACGCCCAGGAGCGATGCCTGACGCTCGTCCAGCACCGCCGCCTCGTAGCTGTCACGGGCGGCAAAGGGAGTGATGCCCACGTGGTAGAGGAGGCTGTAAAAACTGTGGGTCTCCAGCATATCACGGGTCAGGTTGGGGTAGATGAACTGGGGGTAGTAGCTGGTTTCCAGAATGAGGGGCTCGCCGTCCACCTTGCGGATACGGGTGAAGCGGTAGACTTTGGCGCCTTCCCGCAACGCCATTTTTTCACACACTGCGGCACCGGGCGTGATCACCTCGAAATCCACCAGCGTGGAGGAGGGATTCATGCCCATGGAGGATACCTCCGTGGTAAAGGAATACTGCACGCCGCGCCGCGCGGTATTGGGATCGGATACAAAGGTGCCCTTGCCGCGTTTGCGAACCACCAGTCCCTCCGCTTCCAGCTCGCCGATCGCCTGACGCACCGTGTTGCGGCTCACGTTCAGCACGCGGCAAAGCTCCGATTCGGACGGCAAAAGCTCTCCCACGCTCAAAGCGCCGGAGGAAATGTCGTGCTTGATGATGCCCACCAGTTGGGTATACAGCGGAATGTCGCTGTCCAGTGATAAGCGGCTGGTCAATATGCGGTGCTGCGCCATCGTATCAAGTCCTTTCTTCATGGAACGGAACCGTCCCGCCGGGAAAAGCGCGGCGGTGAACGGAAATAGCGCCGCCCTGTGCAAAGGGCGGCGTTATTTCCGGAACAAAAAAGAAGGAAAGCAAATTTACGGCTTACTTGTGATCCACAGAGTACATGTGCTCAATGAGGCACAGGACCTTGTCGGAGTAGCCGATCTCGTTATCGTACCAGGAGACCACCTTCACGAACGTGTCGGTCAGCGCGATGCCGGCCTTGGCGTCGAAGATGGAGGTACGGGTATCGCCCAGGAAGTCGGCGGAGACCACGTCCTCGTCGGTGTAGCCCAGGATGCCCTTGAGCTCGCCCTCGGAGGCCGCCTTCATCGCCTTGCAGATCTCGTCATACTTGGCGGGCTTGGCAAGATTCACAGTCAGATCCACCACGGACACGTCCAGGGTGGGAACGCGCATGCTCATGCCGGTCAGCTTGCCGTTGAGGGAGGGGATCACCTTGCCCACAGCCTTGGCGGCGCCGGTGGAGCTGGGGATGATGTTGCCGGAAGCGGCACGGCCGCCGCGCCAGTCCTTCACGGAAACGCCGTCCACCGTCTTCTGGGTGGCGGTGGTGGAGTGAACGGTGGTCATCAAACCGTCGGTGATGCCGAAGTTGTCGTGCAGCACCTTGGCGATGGGCGCCAGGCAGTTGGTGGTGCAGCTGGCGTTGGAAACGAAGGTCATGGAGGAGTCATACTTGTCCTGGTTCACGCCCATGACGAACATCGGCGTATCATCCTTGGAGGGGGCGGACATGACGACGTGCTTGGCGCCGGCGTCAATATGACCCTGGGACTTCTCCTTGGTCAGGAACAGGCCGGTGGACTCTACCACGTACTCGGCGCCGACCTTCGCCCAAGGCAGGTTGGCGGGATCACGCTCGGCAAAGATGGGAATGTTCTTGCCGTTGATGACGATGGCGTTCTCGGTAGCGGACACGGTGCCGGCAAAGTGGCCGTGCATGGTGTCGTACTTCAGCATATACGCCAGATAATCGGCAGGGCACAGATCGTTGATGCCCACGATCTCAATGTTGGGGTGATTCAGGCTGGCGCGCAGGACCATACGGCCGATCCGGCCGAATCCGTTGATACCGACTTTGATGCTCATAATGAATACTTCCTCTCTGTTGGAATATTTGTAACGTATGGTACGTTTCCTATTATATGCGGTTTTTTCAAAAAAGCAAGTACCCATTTTATTTTTTTTACGGCAGGAAAATCGACTCCCTTCTTGTTTTTTCGCCGGAATTTTGGTATAGTCAAAGAAACGGGTCGAAACGGCGCCGGTGCGGATAATTCCCGTGCCGCCGCGCCATGTTAATAGAAAAACGGAAGGAGGCGCGCGCGTGAGTCAGCAAAACGACCGGATGGAGTTGCTCTGCCAGGTATTGGGCAACCTCTCCGCCCAGCTCCGCTACCCCATGGGCAATCTGTGCGCGGCAAAACAGCTTTTCGCCGGCGACGCCGAAACGAACCGGCGAAACGCCGCCATCGAGCAGCAGAGCATTTACCGCATGATGCGTATCCTCAACAATCTCTCCGACGCGCCGCTGCTCTCGGAGCCGCCCCTTTTTGCGCTGAAAAACACGGATCTGCCGGTCTGGCTGGAGGAGATCTTCCGTCAGGCCCAGCCGCTGGCGGAACAGTGCGGTTTGACACTGCGCCTGCGCTGTGCCGAGGCGCACCATCTGTGCGCCGTGCAGGAATACTATCTGTCCCGCCTGATGTGGAACCTTTTGTCCAACGCCATGAAGTTCACCCCTGCCGGAGGCGAGGTGACGCTGAGCATGGATCTGCGGGGCGATCAAGTGCTCCTGAGTGTAACAGATACCGGCTGCGGCATCGCCGCCGAACAGATGGATCGGGTCTATGAGGGATTTCTCCACCCGGAGTATAAGGCGGCGCCGCCCCACGGACTGGGGCTGGGGCTTCCGCTGTGCCGCGCCATCGCGGAAGGACACGGCGGCAGGCTTCTGCTGACCTCACGGGAGGGCGAAGGCACTGTCGCCACCGTATCCCTGCCGGATAAGGCCTCTTCCACCATGACGTTCTCCGCGCCGGCGTTTTCCTACACCGGCGGTTTTCAGCCGGTGATGGTGGAGTTGAGCGACGCCCTGCCCTACGGGGCGTTCACGGAAAGGAATCTGGACGAATGACGGCGCCCGGGCGTGTATTGGTCGCCATGTCCGGCGGCGTAGACAGCACCGCCGCGGCCGTATTACTGCAGCGGCAGGGCTATGACTGTGACGGCGCCATGCTCAAGCTCTTGCCCTCGGACGACAGTTTGTGCTGCAGCGCCGACGACGCGGCGGACGGACGCGCCGCCGCCAGCCGTCTGGGGATGCGGTTTTACGTATTTAACGAAACGGAGCGGTTCGACCGGGAGGTGGCGGCGCGGTTCGTGTCCGAGTATGCGGCCGGGCGCACGCCCAACCCGTGTATCGACTGCAACCGTTGTTTGAAGTTCGGTGCTCTGCTGGACCGGGCGCTTCTGTTGGGTTACGAATACGTGGCCACCGGGCATTACGCCAGGATCGCGCAGAGCGGGGACGGTCTTTTCCACCTGCTGCGGGGCGCGGATCGCCGCAAAGATCAAAGCTACGTTCTCTATCAACTGACCCAGCGCCAGCTTGCCCATCTGCTGCTGCCGGTGGGCGATTACGACAAAGCCGCCATCCGGGCGATCGCCCGTGACGCCGGCGTGCCCAACGCGGACAAGGCGGACAGCCAGGACATCTGCTTCGTGCCGGACGGCGACTATACCGCCTATCTCCGCCGCCGCGGCGCGGCGATGGAGCCGGGCGATTTCATCGATCGGGACGGCCGCGTGCTGGGGCGGCACAAGGGACACGCCTGCTATACCGTGGGACAGGGCAAGGGTCTGGGCATCAGTCTGGGGCGGCGCGTCTACGTGGTGAAAAAAGACCCTGTCGCCAATACCGTGACGCTGGGTGACGAGGCGGATCTCTATACCGGCGAGCTGTGGGCGAGAAACGCCAACTGGATCAGCGGCACGGCGCCCGACCGACCGATCCGCTGTCACCTCAAAACCCGGTACAGCCAACGGGAAACGCCGGGGCAGGTCACCGCCCTGCCGGACGGCAGGCTCCACGCGGTGTTTGACGAGCCGCAGCGCGCCGTGACCGCGGGGCAATCCGTCGTTCTCTACGACGGCGACGAGGTGCTGGGCGGCGGTATCATTGAATAAAGCACGCGAAAAGCCGTGGGACAGCAACTGTCCCGCGGCTTTTCAGCGTGTCAAAAAAGCCTCG
>DBWU01000047.1:9161-15436 GCA_002309395.1 Oscillospiraceae bacterium UBA1230 | reverse complement strand
AGAGCCGTTTTTTGACAGTCTCAAAAGCCGTGGGACAGTTGTTGTCCCGCGGCTTTCCTACCGTCGGCTGATCTGCCAGTCGTCCTGATAGATCATATCGTCAATATCACCCGGATGTTCCCTCATCGCCGCCCTCCTTTTCTCCGCCGGACAGTATATGCGCCGGGGCGGCGGCGGATGCCTGCAAGGCGGCTTTCTTCACCGGCAGCGACGCCACGAACCGGGTGGAACGGCTGTCACTTTCGCAGTGGATGGATCCGCCGTGCTGCGTCACGATGGAACGGGCGATGGCAAGTCCCAGCCCGAACCCCTCCGTGCCGGAACGGGACTCGTCCAGACGGTAGAACCGGTCGAACAGGTGGGGGATCTTCTCCGGCGGAACGGGCGTGCCGCCGTTTTCCACGGTGAGAAGGGCGGTCTTGTCCTCCCGGCGCAGGGAAAGATGCACCTCGGTGCCCTCCGGGGCGTATTTGATGGCGTTGTCCAGCAGGATGGCCGCGAGACGTCCCAGTTGTTCACCGTCGCCCCAGACGGTGATGTTCTCGTCAATATCGTATAACAGCCGGCGGCCGGCTTCAAACGCCACCGGCTCAAAGCGCAGCGCCGTGTCGATCACCGCGTCGCTCCAGTCGGTCAGTGTAAAGGCGGCTCGGTGTCCGCCGTCGTCCGCCCGTGCCAGCGTGAGCATGTTCTCCACCAGTTTCTTCATACGCCGGGATTCGCTGCGGATGTTATCCACGTATCCGGCGCTGTCCGCCGGCGCCGTTTCCGCCAGCAGATCGGCGGAGGACAGGATCACCGTCAGAGGCGTTTTCAGCTCGTGGGAGGCGTCGGACAAAAACTGCTGTTGCTGACGCCACGCCTTTTCCACCGGCTTTGTGACAAGACCGGACAGCAGATAGCTCAAGCCCAGCAGCACCAAAAACGCCGCCGCGCCCACCAGCGCCGCCGTGACGCGCATAGCGCCTAACGCGCTCTGCTCCAGGGTGCTGTCGGCAAAGGCGATCCGCAGATACAGCGGCGTGCTCTGCCGCAAGTATCGCAGATCGTATTCCTCCAGCAGTCCGTAATCCTCGTCTTCGGCAAGGCAGGCGTTGATGATCGCCAAAATCGTCTCCTCATCGCCCAGATCTTCAAACGCGCCCTGATTGAGCCGCACCGTGCCGCCGGCATAGACCTCCGCCACGAAGATCCGCCGCGCGGCGCGTTCCGCGGCGCGGTCGCCGCTCCGCTCCGGCAGAAAGGCTTCGCCCTGCAGCGCCTGACGGAGCTGGTTCCGGTTCTGCTCCTCCAGCGCGGCTCTGGAGGAAAGCAGTACCGCCGCCATGGCGCCCAACAGCACCGCCGTGACCACCGCCATGGTCACCGCCACCACTTTCCAGCGCAATTTGCGGATCATGATTCCACCTCCAGACAGTAGCCTATCATACGCAGGGTGCGGATCTTTACCGACGAGTGGAGATGGGTCAGCTTCCGGCGAAGGAAGGAGACGTATACCTCCACGTTGTTATCCTCGGCGTCGGAATCGTAGCCCCACACTTTTACCAGCAGCTGCTCCTTCGTGACGATCTGCGCCTTGTTACGCATCAACAGCTCCATCAGGTCGTACTCCCGGCGGCTCAAGCGCACGGAACGCTCCCCGCAGGAGAGCTGAAACGTCCCGTTTTCCAGACGCAGATCGCCGTAAGTCACCGCGTCGTCCAGACGCGCTTCGGCGCCGCGCCGCAATAGAAGCCGGATACACGCCAGCAGCTCCTGCGGCTCAAACGGCTTGGTGAGATAGTAATCCGCGCCGCTGTCCAGCCCCTGCACCCGATCCGTCACGTCGGCACGGGCGGTGAGCATCAATACCGGCAGGGCGTTTCCTTCGCTCCGCAGGCGGCGCAGCAGCGTAAACCCGTCCATCCCCGGAAGCATGGCGTCCAGCACCATCAGATCGTATCTGTCCGACAGGGCGCCGTCCAACCCGGACACACCGTCATGGCACACGTCCACCGTATATCCCTGCCGCTTGAGCAGTTCCTCCAGCGTCTTGGCAAGACGCACCTCATCCTCTACGATCAAAAGCCGCACGGTCGTTCCCTCCTTACCACGCCAAGAGCAATTCCGGCAATACGCCGTCCATAAGATATACGGTGTCCTCCCCGTTCAGCCGCACACAATACGCCTGCCGGTCGCTTCGCAGATCGCCCACGGTCACCGTCAGCGTGCTGTCCACCCCCACGGTGTTTACGTATACGACCTCCAGCACCGCCGCCGGCGGCTCCAGACCGCACAGGGCGAATACGCCCTCCGACGGCGCGTAGTCAAAACAGCCCTGCACCGATACTTCCGACAGTGCCGCGGCAAGACGGGCGATCTTATCCTCCTCCGTCACGACCCTGCCCTGCCGCGTCCATACGCCGTCCGACACCTCCAGCACGTCCGCCGTGTCGCCCCGGCGCACCGTTACCGCGCGCAGTTCCACGTCGCTCAATACGACGGGTTTGGGGAGAAGCGCCATATCGTAAATACTGCGGCTCATCAGCTCTGATAAACGCGCCGGCGCCACGTAGACCCCGTCGGGATCGGAGGCGGCGCGGACATACCGTCCGCCGTCGGGCGTCTGCTTGCCGAAATACCACGTCTGTTCCGTTCCGTCGCTCCCGAATACGGTAAGGTAGCAGTCTTTCGTGTCCAGACCGTATTGGGACGCGGCGCCGCTCTCCGGCAGGGCGGACTGCGCCGACAGCTCCGCCGCCGACGCCAGCAGTTCTTCGGGATACTGCCCATCCAGCGGAAAAGCCGGATCGTCCAACCATTGCCACGCGCCGTTTTCATCCCGGTGAAACCGCAGCGTCACCGTGCCGTCACAGCACGAAAGCGCCTCCGTCTCCTCCGCCGTTACCGTGGGTACGGCGGTTTCTTCTCCTCCGGGCGCGTCTTTGGCTCCGCATCCGCTCAACAGCAGCAGCGCCAGTATGAGAAGCAGTCCTCTATACCGATTTTTCATGGCGACGAATCCTCCCGTGCGATCACCGAAATGCCGTTTTTCTACAGTATAGCCTCCGGGGTGAAAAAAGAAAAGCAAAACTTGCCCCGAAGGGCGGCTTATGATAAGATAGAGTCACGAAAAGAGGTGTATAGACCGTGTCGGTGTTGCTTGCGTTTAACCTTTCCCCCGAAAAGCGCGATGCCGTGGAAGCGGCAGCGCCGTTTGCCTGCCGCTGTATCGCGGTCGCGCCGGAGAGCTTCGGCGCGCCGCTGGGAGATCTTTTGGAAGCGAAACGCTTCTTTGCGCCGGTGGCGGCGCCGTTTACGGAGGAACTGCTGGTGATGGCAGGGCTGAACGACAAGCAGTTGGACGCGCTGCTCCTCGCCTTGCGCCGCAACGGCGTGACACTGCCCCTCAAGGCGGTGCTTACGCCCACCAACGCGCGGTGGTCGGCGCAGGCGCTCTATGAGGAGCTGTGCCGCGAGCGCGCCGCCTTTGCCGCCGCACGACCCCGTCCGTGACGGCAGCCTAAGTGAAAACGCCCCGGAGTGTTCACTGCTCCGGGGCGTTTGGTTTTGTCCTTTTACAGCGCCGCCGCGCCGATAATGCCCGCCTCGTTGCCCAGCTCCGCCGCGGCGATCCTCGGCACCGCGCCCTGGGCGCCGCCGAAACAGTGCGCCACCACGTAACGGCGGATCGGCTCCAGCAACCGCTCGCCCTGACGGCTGATACCGCCGCCCAGCAGGATCATATCCGGCGCCAGCGCGTTGACCAGGTCGGTCAGCCCTGCCGCCACGTATTCGCAGTAGCGCTCCACCACCCGACGCGCTGTTTCATCGCCCTGCTCCGCCGCGTCAAACACCCGTTTGCCGGTCATCTCCGGCACGCCGTAGAGCAGCGACTTCGGATCTTCCTGCGCCGCGGCGACCGCCTGACGGCACAGCGCCGTGGCGGAAGCGTACGCTTCCCAACAGCCGCGGCGGCCGCAGGTGCAAAGCTCACCGTCCATTTTCAGCAGGATATGACCCAGCTCCGCACCGGCGGAGTGCATTCCGGCATAGATACTGCCGCCGATGATGATACCGCCGCCGACCCCGGTACCCAGCGTGATCATCACCACGTTCCGGCAACCGCGCGCCGCGCCGGCAACCGTTTCTCCCAGCGCCGCGCAGTTGGCGTCGTTACTTAAACGGACCGGGATCCCCAGCTTCTCGGAGAGTATGGCGCACACCGGCACGTCGAACCAGTTCAGGTTATACGCCCGCACCACCACACCGCGCTCACTGTCGCAGGTGCCGGGAGAGCCGATGCCGGCGCGCGCGCAGTCCGCCGTCGTCAGGCCCGCCTTCCGCAACGCCGCGTCTACCGCCGCGGCAATATCGTCGATCACCGCCGACGCGTCACGCTCCGCGCCGGTGGGGACGCTGTGGTGCGCTATGATGCGATACGCCGGATCTACCACGCCGACGGCAATGTTGGTGCCGCCCAGGTCAATGCCGACACGATATCCCATGGCTGGTTTCCCCCTTTTTACAGATGACTTACAAAGGAGCGGTTCACTTTCACGGAGGTGTCTTTGTCCGAAGATTCCACGCAGCCGAAAATCGTCCGCATGGTGGTCAGTGCCTCGGCGCCGGATACCTCCGGCTCTCTGCCCTCAATGAGCGCGTTGACAAACTCGTCGATCACGCCGGAACGGCCGTCGGTCGGTTCCGGCAGATAGTTGGTATGGCGGCCCGTATGGTCACGGACGATAATGGGATACGTATCGTCGCTGTAAACCAGCAGAGAGCCTTTCGTGCCGTAAAAACAGGTGGAGGCGGAATGATGCCCGTAGATCGTCCAGCTCGCCGCCATAGTGCCCATGGCGCCGCCGGACATGCGGAGGATGCACAGGGCGTTATCGTCCACGCCGATGAGCTTGCCGTCATCCCCCCGTTTGTTGAGCGTGACCACTTTGGCGGTCGTCTCCACCACCTTCTGGTCAAGCATATACTGCAAAAGATCCACCTTGTGGATACCCAGATCCGACAGGGCGCCGATGGCTGCCTTTTTCTTATCGAAGTACCACGTATCCTCGTTGTGACTGTCCATAGACCAGCCTTCCGGGCCGGCATTGCCGATCACGGCGCGGAAGGTGATCACCTCACCGATCACGCCGTCGTCCAAAAGACGCTTAGCGTGGCGATAGACCGGGTCGAACCGCAGATTATGCCCGATCATCAGATGACAGCCGTTGCGCTCCGCCGCTTCCACCATGGATTCACATTCCGCCAGCGTGACCGCCATGGGTTTTTCACATAACACGTGCTTGCCGGCATACAAAGCGGCGGTGGTGATCTCCGCGTGGGCGCGGTTCTCTACGCATACGGAAACCGCGTCGATCTGCGGGTCTTTCAATAAATCGTAGTAGGTTTCATACACCTGTCCGCCGTACCGTTCCGCCATGTCGGCGGCACGGCTGGGCACTCGATCGTAATATCCGATCAGCTTGACCTGCGGGTGGGTGGCATATTCCGGCAGATGGCGCACCTGCGCGATCTTACCGCAGCCGATCACACCGATCCTGATCTGGTTCATTCCTGCGTCTCCTCCCCGTTGTTCCACGCCACCGTCAGCGCACAGCCACGGCAACGCGTATAGCATACCGAGATCCGTTCGGGCAGCGCCAGTTTGCTCAGGCGCAGTAACGGGCCCTTCCCCGTCAGTTTGAAAACGGCCTCTTTAGCTGTCCACAATTCCCAGAATCGCTCCGGGGAACCGTCGCCCCCGGCGAGATAGGACAGCTCCGCTTCCGTGCAGACGCGGCGCATAAACTTCTCGTCCACCGCGCGCACCGTCTCCAGATCCACGCCCACGGGACGCCGATCCACCGCGCACACGGCGTAGGCGCCGGAATGGCTGATGCTCACGAACCACGCGCCGCCTTCCACGAACGGCTTTCCCGCATCGTCCCAGCGAAGCGGCACCGCTTCCATCGCGCAGTCCATGCGCCGCGCCAGCATACGCCGCGCCAGATATTCTCCCGCCTCCGTCCGCAGCCGGTCCGCCTCGTGGCGCATCGACTCGGCGCGCCGGCGCCGTTCGGAGTCCATCCAATCAGGGGCGGGAACGCCGTCCGGCTGTAAAATATCATACCATTGTAATTCCATTTCGCGTCCCTCCCTGTCTGCGTCCGCTTTGCGGACACGGGAAACTTGTTACGTTTTTCGCCTGCCGCGTGAGCGGCGAGAAAAACAACCTGAAATAAATGTATAATAGCCGCCTTGCGGCTATTCAGCTTGTCAAAAAAGCCTCGCAG
>DBWU01000047.1:3335-9127 GCA_002309395.1 Oscillospiraceae bacterium UBA1230 | reverse complement strand
AGTGTGCGAATTGTGCGCCACTGGCGTACCATTCGTGCGCGCAGTAGGCTACAACCCTTTTGTCAAAAAACGGCTTTGCCGTTTTTTGACAGTCTCAATAGCCGCCTTGCGGCTATTATACCATGGTTTTTCCCTGCTCGCTACTGCTTTTTTTATTTCGCGCTGTTTTTTGAAAATGTTTTTCGCTGTTTTTTCAAAAGAAAAGTCTTGCATTTTTCGGAAAAGCCGATATAATATACAAGTGGCTCAAGTGAAGCCGCGTTTATATGGGCCCATAGCTCAGCTGGGAGAGCGTTCGGTTCGCATCCGAGAGGTCGAGGGTTCGAATCCCTTTGGGTCCACCACAAAAGGTAGGTAATTTTGATAGAAATTGCCTACCTTTTCATTTTGCCCGAAAGCCCTTGATTTCAGGGCTTTTTCGGTGTCCGGCTTTAAAAAGCAGCCGCTACGGAGTCATTTCCGCAACGGCATTTTTGCTTTTTCGGGTGTTCCCGACACCCCTCTCCCGGATAAATCGTTCTCACAGAGGGGTATTGTTCAATTTGAGGGGTATCGTTCTCATAGAGGGTAATCGTTCAATTTGAGGTTTTTATTGCTTATCCATCTATGATTTGTTATATTGTCCTTGTTAATCAATAGCATATCGCTTGTCAACGGGGGCAGAAAATGAAATATTCAAAAGAGCAGATTGATTGTTTGAAAAAGTATTACCCCGATTCGAATTATGAAGAAATATTCAAACTTTTTCCACAGAAAACAAAAAAACAAATAAAAGGCATTGCTCATTACTATAGCATTAAGAGTAGCAATCCCGGACATGCACTTGATTTGTCCCAACAAAGATTTGGCCGATTAGTTGCCATTGATGTAATCCGTAAGGGAAACGGGAAAGTCTATTGGAGATGCCAATGCGATTGTGGAAACACAACCACAGTTATAGCATCATGTTTAATTAGTGGGAAGACAACGAGCTGTGGTTGCCTTGCAAAAGAATCTTTAATATCACGAAGTTCAATCGATCATACAGGGAAAAGGTTTGGGATGCTTGTAGCAGAGAAGCGTTACCCAAGATATAACGGTGGGACAAGAACATATTACCTCTGCCAGTGCGATTGTGGAAATAAGAAAGTAATAAGTGGAAGTTCGCTTGTTTCTGGAAAAACAATTTCCTGCGGTTGTATTGCAAAGCGGATTGATTATTGGAAAATAAAAAATGGACCTATCGCTGACAGCCGTCTATACATCGTTTACATGCATACAGCTCCAAATGGGAAAGTCTATATTGGTATAACAAAGCAGGACACTAAGAAGCGCTGGCAAAATGGCTACGGATATGCTTCTCAGCAACTCTTTTGGCGAGCAATCCAAAAATATGGCTGGGACAACTTCAAACATACTGTTTTAGAAAGTAACCTCGAGATAGAAAAAGCATTTGAACGAGAAGAATATTACATAGCAAAATATGATTCTCTAAATCCCGAACACGGTTATAATGTACATAAAGGTGGCACTTCAGGTAGAACTCTAGTAACCCCCGTTATGCAATATTGGAGAGGGATCCCTGTTAATTTTTTTGAAAGCATTTCAGTTGCAGCGAAAGAAATGGGGGTAACTTCTGGTACAATAAGAAATTATATAGCGTCAGAAGACTTACCAGATTCTTATTTATTTGATAGACTGCCAGAGATTCACACATATGATATTGATGAGAATCTCTATCTGATAAGAAATGAGTATCATTATCGGATTGTTCAGTTGATGGAAGAAACGAAAGCAGAAAAAACAATCACGAGAAACAGGAGCACTGTCCGAAAAATAAATCAGTACATGATGAATGGAAAATACCTTAAAACTTGGGATAGCATTGCCGAAGCTCGCCGCTCATGTTCTGGGCTGTCCTCCATTTCAGCCGCCTTAAGTGGAAGGGGGAATAGCAAGTCTGCAGGTGGTTTTCTATGGAAATACGATACAGGGGATCATTCTGATATTGACTCCGTTGCTATAACATATGGAAGAAAAGCAGTAATTCAAATAGATGCAAATACTGGTGAATTAATTCAAGAGTTCATTTCTGCCGCAGAAGCTGAAAGAAATACTGGCATCAAACGTGCGTTAATAGGTAAATGCTGTAGCCATTCATTAAAAACCGCAGGCGGATATATTTGGAAGTATAAAGAAAACAACTGATCGTTCACTTTGAACCCCCTCTGGAATTTGAATCCCCCTCGGACCCGGTTGACCCCCCCTAAAGGGCAGGTGAACCCCCTCGGAGGATTTTCTATCAAAACACGACGCCTTTTCCACCGTCAACGTCCCGTCACGTTTGTGGCGGGGCGTTCGCTTTGTGCATCTTCCTTGCGCGGCTCGGGTCAAGGGCGCCGTTTTACTTCCCCGATGGCGCTGATCTGCCTTCTCCGCCGCGGCGGCGCGGCAATTTCAAACGGCGCAGAATTCCGGAAAATCCGCCGTTGTATTTTCCGCACTTTTGTGGTATGCTACTCTTGTTATGGAACGCGCATATCCCGATCCTGTTCGTATGCGAGGCTTATATGAACACTTTTCGTATCGCACTTGCCGAACTGAATATTGAGGTCTCCGCACGCCACGAGTTCGCAAAACGCTTTTGCCACGACTATCTTACCGACGGGGTGCCGGCACTGTACGCTTCCGCTTCCGACGCCGATCTGTCGGCAGATCAGGCTGCCGTACCCGGCACGTCGGAGGCGTATGCCGAGACGCTGGGGATCTACCGCTCGATCGCTGAACAGCTCCCCATGCGCGGCGCGTTTTTGGTACACGGCGCCGCCATCGCTTACGGCGGCAAGGCGTATCTGTTTACGGCGCCCAGCGGCACGGGTAAAACCACCCACATTTCCCTGTGGAAAAAGTATCTGGGCGACGACGTACAGATCGTCAACGGGGACAAGCCCCTTTTGCGCGTACGTTCCGGCGGTGTGGACGTGTGCTCGACGCCGTGGGCGGGAAAAGAGCGCTGGCAGCGCAACTGCATCGTGCCGCTGGGCGGCATCTGCCTGATCCACCGGGGCACGGATAACGTCGCCTGCCGGTGCAAGGCGGAGGATCTGCTGTCGGAGCTGATGTTCCAGGTTTATATCCCCCGGAGTCCCGACGCGCTGATGCAAACGCTGTCGCTGCTGGACGGCGTCTTGCGGCAGACGCCGCTGTATCAGCTCTCCTGCGATATGTCACAAGACGCGGTACGCGCTTCGTTTGAGGCCATGACCGGTCTGCCGTTCGTACCGGCACAGGAGGCGAAGGCATGAAGCGCAGGATCGAGGATATTCTATCCACCGATGGAATATACGTCAGCCCCACCATGGGCGTGAGTATGCGACCCATGCTGCGCCAGGGGCGCGACAGGATCATCGTCGTGCCGGTGACCGGGCGGCTCAAGCGGTACGACGTGCCTCTGTATCGGAGAGGAAAGGACTACGTGCTTCACCGGATCGTGAAAGTCCGGCCGGAGGATTACGTGGTGCTGGGCGATAACTGCCTTGCCAAAGAATACGTACGGGATGAGCAGATCATCGGCGTGCTGACGGCGTTTTACCGCAACACTCGCTACGTAAGCGTGGGCAATCCGTTCTACCGCTTCTACGCCGCCGCGTGGCAGCTGACCCATCCGCTGCGACTCGCCACGGCGCGTTTTCGCCGGGTTTACTCGGCGCTGTGCCGCCGTCTGACGGGCGAGGACGAATAGATAACAGGAGGTTCGCGTTATGAAACTGAACAAGGGTTTTATCAGCCGTCAGGTCGCCAATCGCTGGCTTCTGGTGGCTGTGGGAGACAGCAAATTTTCCGGCTTCGTGCAGGGCAATGAGACCACCGGCTATATTGCCGAGCTTCTGCGGGAGGATACCACGGAGGACGCGCTGGTAGACGCGCTGTATGAAAAGTACGACGCCGATCGGGAGACCATCCGCGCCGACGTGCGCCACGTGCTGGACGAGCTTCGTTCCATCGGCGCGCTGGATGAATAACAACGCCTATGAAACAGCGTAACACCCTTTTGTGGCTGCTGCGCCAGGTGCGCGGCAGGTGGCTGTCCCTCATTTTGATGACGCTGCTGCAAGGCGGCATCGCCTATTTGAGCGTTCGCTTTGCGCTTGGCAACCGCGCGGTGATCGACAGCGCCGTAAGCGGCGAGCGGCAGGCGTTTTTGCTCTCCGCCGTCCGGCTGGGTCTTTTGATCGCCGGCATCGTGATCGTGCGGCTGATCCTGCGGCACCTGCGGGACAACACGGAGGCGCAACTGGATCAGGATTGGAAAAAGAGCCTGTTCGCCCTGATCCTGAACGGGGAATATCGCGCCGTATCCGCCTATCACAGCGGCGAGCTGATCAACCGCATGAACAACGACGTCCGCATCGTAAACGACGGGCTGTTAAGCGTTCTGCCGAATCTGGTGTCTACGACGACCCGACTGGTGGCGGCGGTCTGGGTCATGGCGGCGATGGAGCCGCTTTTTACCCTGATCCTCGTGGCCGGCGGCATGCTGGTGGTACTGGGTACGGGGCTGCTGCGCCGCATGATCAAAGGTCTTCATAAGCAGGTACAGGCGGCGGACGGAAAGGTCTCCTCCTTCCTGCAGGAGAACATCGAAAACCTCCTGATGGTGCAGGCGATGGACGTGACGGAGGAGACCCAGCGCCGCGCCGACGCGCTGCTGGACGAGAGCGCGGAGCCCGTCGGCATGGCCCCCGCGTACCGGGAGATCCTGCGGGGTCTCGACCCGGGAAAGATCCTCGCGGTGCGCCGGAGAAACCTGCAAAGGCTGCGCGCGCGGCTCTCGGACCTGTTCGCGGACGGGACGCTGCGCCTGATGACCGACGCGCCGGAGAACAGCGGCCTCTACCTGCCGGTCACGGTCCAAAACCGGGACGCGGTGCAGCGGGAGCTCATACGCCGCAGATTCTACTGCCCGGCCGCCATCTGGCCGGAGCCTGCGGAGGCCGCGGGCGTCTGCCCGGTGAGCCGCGGCGTCACGCAGCACATGCTGTCGCTGCTGTGCGACCAGCGCTGTACGGAGGCGGATATGGACCTGCTCGCGGACACGCTGAGAGAGATCATGAGGAGGAATGACCTGTGAACATCGACCCCACCGTCTATGAAGGAAGACCCGCCGAGGCGCGCAGCCCCCGGGAGGAGCGCTGCTATGACCTGCTCGATGCCCTCGGCGTGTGCTATACCCGCGCCGATCACGAGCACGCGGACACCATCGAGGCCTGCCACGAGATCGAAAAGCTCCTCGGCTGCGAGATCTGCAAGAACCTCCTGCTGACAAACCGGCAGATGACCGAGCTCTGGCTGCTGCTCATGCCGGGGGACAAGCCGTTCAAAACGAAGCTTTTGTCGAAGCAGATCGGCTCGGCACGGCTCTCCTTCGCAAGCGCCGAACAGATGCTGGGCTGTCTCGACGTCACGCCCGGTTCCGTGAGCGTGCTGGGACTCATGAACGACACGGAAAAGCGCGTGCGTCTTCTCATAGACCGCGAGCTCCTCTCCCAGACCTGCATCGGGATGCACCCCTGCATCAACACCTCCACCCTGCGTGTGCAGACCGCGGACCTGCTCTCAAAGCTGCTGCCCGCGATGGGCCACGCCCCGACGGTGGTGGAGCTGCCCTGGGACCCGGAGCACGAAAACCCGGCCCGCCCGTAGCGGCGGCAGTCCGCCCGGACTTGCCGCAAAGCCGTGAAAATACGGGCAAAGCGGCTTGTATTGTTCAAATATATCTGTTATACTATTATTTTAAGGCAACACCGCACAAT
>DBWU01000047.1:0-3245 GCA_002309395.1 Oscillospiraceae bacterium UBA1230 | reverse complement strand
TGCCGAATTATGCGGTATTGCCTTAGCAAATCACATTTTTTTCAGCGGAGCGGCGGATTCCCCGCGGACCGACAGATGGAGGAGATCAAACATGAAAAGGAACATATGCAGATGGCTGGCGCTGCTTCTGTGCCTGACTCTGTGCCTGGGGCTGTGCCCCCCGGCGTATGCCGGGGAGATCGTGGCCTGCGACGAGGAGACCGCGATTCAGGAGGTCACCGGGGACGACGCAGCGGCGCCGCAGAGCACGGAAGAGTCGGAGCCCGAAGCGCCGCAGAGCGCCGAAGCGCCGGAGCAGCCCGCTGCTGAGCCCGATCCCGTCCCGGTGACGCAGGAGCTGCCCGCGGCGGCGTCCGACGGGGAGCCGGATACCGGAGACGGGGAGCCTGAGCTGCTGCCGGACCCGGTCGACGTGCGCTTTTACATGCCGGATGAGGAGCTTCTCGCCTTCCTCAGCGTGACGGACGCGGACGGAATGACGATCGACCCCGTCGCGGACCCGGATTCCGGCGTCGCGCTGTTCGGCAGCTATCTTCTCATGCCCGGGGAGTATGTCTATCACTTCCGCGATGAGAGCGGCGAATACGCCGATCTGGAGGAGCCCTTCGTCGTCGAAGAAGAGTATGTGTGCCAGTTCATCAGCGTGGAACCGGAAATGCTTTTTGAGGAGTATACCTTCTCCTTCGTTTATATCGACCCGATCTTTGAAGGCATCCTGACGCCGGAGGATATTCCGCAATCCCCGTACAGCGACGAGGAGAGGCTCGACGATGTGCGGGAGCTGGCCGCCGTGATGGAGGGCGGCAGCAGGGGCAATAAGGAGCGATACCTGCGGAACGACACGGCCGTGTACGAGACCCCCGAAGACGCCGCTCTGGCGCTGAGACAGCAGGTCAAGGACTTTGAGCAGACCGCGACGATCCGGCTTGTCCTGATCGGGGAGCAGACGCAGGAGAACCTGGACAGGCTCTGCGCCCAGGTGGCGCAGCTCGCGATGGCGCATACCGGCGTGCCGACGGAGGGGGACTATCTGCGTTATGAGCACGGCGGCTACTCGGGCGACGGCGCCATCGTCTCAAAGGGCGGCAGAGTATACTGCCGGTTCGATTATACGATGGTGCATTTCACCAACGCCGAACAGGAGGCCGTGGTGGACCAGACCGTCGCCAACATCCTGGAGAGCCTGTCTCTTGACGGGAAGACCGACTATCAGAAGGCGTTTCTGATCTATCAGTATCTCACGTCCCATGTGAGCTTCGGAGGAACCGGAAATCTGAAGTTCACCGCCTACGGCGCGCTGGTCGACGGTGCCGCGCAATGCCAGGGCTATGCCGCGTCCTTCTACCGCCTCTGCCTCGAGGCGCACGTTGACACACGCGTCATCACCTGCTCCGATATGGGGCACGCCTGGAACATCGTGAAAATGGGCGACAGCTACTATGAGCTGGACGCGACCTGGGATACCGGGCGCGCCCCCCAGAACTACCTCTATTTCCTCAGGGGCAGCGAGTACTGGCTCGCGCGCCATAAAAACAGCGGGGGCTCCAGCATCGGCGATCAGTACAAAGACAGCGCCTTCGCCTCACAGTACCCGCTCCCCGCCTTCGATTACAAGGCAACGCTCACCGCACAGCCGGAGAACGTCACGATCTTCGCGGGCAGGACGGCGGAATTTTCCGTACAGGCTGTCGGCGGCGAGCTGCATTACAGCTGGCAGACCCGCACCGGCACGGAGGGCGAGTGGGAGACCGTGCCGGGCGCGCAGACCGGTACCCTCACCCTGACGCCGACGCTTGAGGACAGCGGCCGCCTGTACCGCTGCGAGGTCAGCAACGGCGCGGGCCCCGTTTACTCCGGGGAGGCCGCGCTGACGGTCAATAACTATACGTACACCGCTACCCTGAATCTGGCCGACTCGATCGGGGTGAATTTCATCATAAAAGGAGCGGACAACTATGACGGCCTGACCATCACCTGGGAGAAGAAGGACAAGACGGTTGTCACCCAAAATGTGACGGACGGTATCCCGACAGGCAGCGGCGGCTATTTCTTCGCGCTGGAGTCGCTGGCCGCCAAGGAGATGGCCGTCCCCATCCCCGTGACGGTGAAGGACGCGAACGGGAACATCCTGAAGCAGACTGCCTGCTCGGTCAAATCCTACTGCCAGACCGCGGAGGAGAGTCCCAAGGCGAGCGAGAGCCTCAAGAATCTCTGCCGTGCGGCGCTCGTCTACGGCTCCGCGGCGCAGACCCGCTTCTCCTTCGAGACCATGAACCTCGCCGATCCGGACTACAGGGAGAAGCTGCCCGCGTCCGTGCCGGACGATGCGGACACGGCCTCCTCGTGCAGCGAGCCCGCGGCCGGCATCACGAACTTCGGCGTGGCCCTCAACCTGATCTCCCAGACGGAGATGGACGTGTACCTGGCGCACGGGGAAGGGTCGCTGTCGGACTATCAGTTCAGCGTAAAGAAGGGGAGCGAGACCTACACAAACTTCCGGACCGCTGTAGTCGGCGATGCTTACGTCGTGGTCGTGCAGGGGCTCGCCGCGCTCGACCTTTTGACGCCGTTCACGATCGAGGTAAGCCGCGGCGGCGAGACCTACACTGTGAACCTCACCCCGCTGACCTATGCGTACAAAATGCAGGGCGACGACAGAAACGGCGAGGTCTCGAGGGGCATTTACCATTACGCCATGGCCGCAAAGGACTATCGCTGACGCGGCATGAAAAGGAGCGAAAGATGAAAACATCCGTTGGGCTCAACGGAAAATCAATACTGGTCACGGGGTCGCCGGGCTTCATCGGCGCCTGTCTCGTGATCCGCCTGCTCGGGGAGCTGACGGGGGGGACCGTCGTCTCCCTGGACAATATGAACGACTACTACGAGGTCTCGCTCAAGCAGTGGCGCCTCCGGCAGATCGAGAGGGCGGCGGCCGCGTCGCCCGTGCGGCATGTGTTCGTGCGCGGCTCGATCGCGGACAGGGCGCCGGTGGAGCGCGTATTCACAGAATATAAGCCGGCCGTCGTCGTGAACCTCGCGGCCCAGGCGGGCGTGCGCTATTCCATCGATCACCCGGACGTGTACATCGAGTCGAACCTGATCGGCTTTTACAACATACTCGAGGCCTGCCGGCATCATCCGGTGGAGCATCTGGTCTACGCCTCGTCCTCATCGGTTTACGGCGGCAACAAGAAGGTGCCGTTCTCGGTGGAGGACAAGGTGGACAACCCGGTCTCCCTCTA
>DBWU01000005.1:6477-6895 GCA_002309395.1 Oscillospiraceae bacterium UBA1230 | reverse complement strand
TCCGCGCCATCCGCCTGATCGCTTCCGTGGTTGCCAACGCCATGATCGAGGGTCGCCAGGGCGAGCAGATCGAGGAGCCTGCCGCTGTTGCCGAAAGCGAAGCGCCGGCGGAAGAAGCTGCTGAATAAAACGCGTTTGACCGTGTGAGCAACGGGGCAGGGAAGTGTCCCTGCCCCTCTTTTTAAATTAATATACAGGAGGATCATAAAATGGCTTTTACGGCTGCTGATGTAAAGACCCTGCGGGAAATGACCGGCGTGGGCATGATGGACTGCAAAAAGGCGCTGACCGAGACGGACGGCGACATGGATAAGGCGATCGAGTTCCTGCGTGAAAAAGGTTTGGCGAAGGCCGCCAAGAAGGCGGGGCGTATTGCCGCTGAGGGTATGGCGTACGTGCTGGTGGAAAACGGCGTGGG
>DBWU01000005.1:0-6456 GCA_002309395.1 Oscillospiraceae bacterium UBA1230 | reverse complement strand
GACTTCTGCGCCAAGAGCGAAGCCTTTGTGGCGTTCGTGAAGGATATCGCCAAAGTGGTGGTGGACAGCGATCCGGCGGACGTGGACGCGCTTTTGAACAGCAAGTATCCCGGTTCCGACCTGACCGTTGCCGAGACGTTGCCGGAGAAGGTAATGTCCATCGGTGAGAATCTCCAGATCCGTCGTTTCGTGCGTTACAGCGACAACACCAGCGTGGGTTACGTTCATGCCGGCGGCAAGATCGGCGTGATGGTGAATCTGGCGGTCGAGGGCGGCGTGGACGCCACGGAGATCGGCAAGAACGTGGCCATGCAGATCGCGGCGCTCAATCCCCGTTTCTGGGATAAGTCCGACGTGAGCGACGAGGTGCTGGCGGAAGAGAAGAAGGTCGCTCTGGCGCTGATGGACAGCGATCCTAAGATGGCCGGCAAGCCTCTGCCCGTGAAGGAAAAGATCGTTATGGGCAAGATGAACAAGTTCTATGAGGAGAACTGCCTGCTCCAGCAGGAGTTCGTCCGCGGCGACATCTTCACCGGCACGGTGGAAAACTACATCGCCGACGCCGCCAGGAAGCTGGGCGGCAGCGTGAAGTTCGTCAAGGCTGTTCGCTTCATGACCGGTGAGGGCATCGAGAAGAAGCAGGAGGACTTCGCCGCTGAAGTCGCCGCCCAGATGAACATGGGNNGTAAATAAGATATGCTGAAAAAAGCGCCGCTCCCGATGGGGAGCGGCGCTTCACTATGCCGTGCGGATCCGCGGCATCGCTGTTACCGGCGGAAAAAGAGGCGGAACATACCGCTTACGCAGAGAACACCTGTCACAGCGGCAAGGGATACCACCAGATAGGAAAGCATCATACCGTGCTGGTTTGGCAGAAAGAACGCGATCAGCGCCATCAAAAGGCACAAAACGCTTAACGCGGCGATCAACGGCTTCATATTTTTCATACGGCGGCTCCTTTCCCACAATTCGTGCCCGATTCCTCTTCTGACCCTACCATAACACAATATGCGGTGGGATGCATTTCAATTCAGATACAGGATAGTTACAAATCCGTGCCAGATGGTTACAATAGATTACGAACGGGACCCATATGATCTGCTTATTATGCCATTANNGGCGCGGCGGATTGACAGACAGGTGCATATCGTGTACAATAAAGAACTGTAAACGACAGCCCTGCCGCCCTGCCGGCAGGGCGACTATCATTTCGAAGGAGGCGGCGCGTATGGCGCTTACGATCAGCGTACTCGGCGGACTTATCTGGGGCGCATCAGCGGCTTTGCTGGGCGGCGCGCTGTCCAAGGCGGCACTTCGCTCCGGTACCGCATCCGGCGTCATGGCGTCCTCGCTGAGCCGCACGGCGGTGGATATCGGGGCGCTGGCGGCGGTATATCTTCTCCGCGGCGTGATCCCTATGGAATGGGAAGCGGCGATGATCAGCGCCGCCGTAGGACTGACAGGAGTGGGATTTTATCTTGCGTGGCGCCTTTCCCGTAAGGTACGCGATGGGCAGGAGGTGGACGGATAATGGAAGAAGTCGGCGGCGTCCTGTTTTCCATCGGGCCGCTGGAGGTGACCGGCAGAGTGGTCACCATGTGGGTGATGATCGCCGTGCTGGCGCTTCTTTGCCGCCTCGCTACACGAAACTTGAAGGACGTGCCGGGTCCTGTGCAGAATCTGGCGGAGCTGGCGGTGGAGAAACTGCGGGGATTCTTTTCCGGCAATCTCAGTGCGGAAAACGCCCGGCGGTATCTGCCGGTGATGAGTACGTTTTTTGTTTTCATCCTTGTGAGCAACTATTCCGGCTTACTGCCGGGCGCGGGAACGCTGTTTGCCGTACCCACGTCGGGACTTTCGGTTACGGCAGGCCTCGCGATCGCGGCGTTTTGCTTTACCCAGTATGCCGGCATCCGCGCCAGAGGATGGAAGCGGTATCTCAAGAGCTTTCTCCTGCCGTTTTTCGTGATGCTGCCGCTCAATCTCATTGAGCAGATCGTCCATCCGTTTTCGCTGGCGCTGCGTCTGTACGGCAATATTTACGGCGAGGAAACGGTCACGGAGCAGTTGGGGCATATTTTCCCTGTGGTACTGCCCCTTGTGATGCAGGGGTTGAGCATACTGTTCGGATTTATTCAGGCCATGGTCTTTACCATGCTGCTTGCAAGCTACGTGGAAGAAGCCACGGAATAATCGGATCAACATAGAGTGACAAGGAGGAAATCACTATGGAAAACGCTTTGATCGCATTGGCGGCTATGCTGGCCGTTACCGGGTGCGCCGTCGCCTCTGCCATCGCGCAGGGTCGTACCGCCACCAAGGCAATGGATGCTATCGCCCGCCAGCCGGAGGCGGCCGGGGATATCCGCTCCAGCCTGCTTTTATCGCTGGCGCTGATGGAGGCGCTGACGATCTACGGCTTGCTGATCGCATTTATGCTGGTGGCGAAGATCGGTTGATATGAGCATCAATCTATCCGAAACGATCTGGACGGTCATCTGCTTTTTGGTGCTGTTGATCGTACTGAAGAAACTGCTGTTTGATCCGCTCCTGCGTCATATGGACGCGCGCAGCGCGCGTATCGCATCGGCGCAGGAGGCGTTGGATCGCGCCGAGAATGAGCGGCGATCCGCAGCTGAGGCGAAAGATGAAGCCCTTCGCGCCAGAAGTGCCGCCGATGAAGCCGCGCTTTGCCAGGCGCAGGCGGCGCTTGATACGCGCCTTGCGGAGGATAAAGAGACCGCCCGGCATGAAGCGGCGGCACAGTTGCAGGAGGCGCAGGCGCGTTTTGCATCNNTCTGCCGAGCCGCAGGACGGGTTTGCCGAAACGGCGGAGGCTCTGGGGCGCGAGCTGGCGGATCAGTGGCTGGATCGGCGCTAAACGGAGGAGCGGCTATGAAGTATGTGTATGCGCTGATCAATTTCGCAATGCTCCTGGGCATTGTGTGGTTTGTCGCGCGAAAAACGGTGCGAAATGCCCTGCGCCGGCGGCGGGACGGCATCGTGGAGGGACTTGAAAAGGAGGCGTCGTCACCTGATCGGGTGGAGGAAATGCGCGCGCAGGCGCGGCGCATCGCCGATGACAGGGACCGGGAGCTTGACGCCATGGCGGCGAAGAGCGCGGAAGCGTTAGCGGCGGAAAGACGCCATGGAGACGGGGAATGCGCGACGCAAAGGGAGTTGATCTTCTCGCAGATGCGTGAGGACGAGGAACGGCTTCGTCGGCAGATGCGCGTTCGTTTTATCGGCGAAGGCGTATCGCTGGCGTCGGCGTATGCCGCGACCTACCTTGTATCGCCGGAGAACGCGCCGTATCAGACGGCGTTGCGCCGCCGCGTTCTGGAGGAGATCACTTCGGTGATCTCATTTCTGCCGGGCGACTTGTTGAGTATTCGCCGGAGCGGAAGGCTTGCCGCCGCCGTTGTCAGCGACGAGGCACTGACCGGGGCGGAGCAGGAAATGCTTACCCGGTCGATCAGCGAAGCGTATCGCGCCGCGTCCGGCGGGGAGGAGCCGCCGCTGGCACTGTCGTGCCGCGAGGATCCGTCGTGCCTCGGCGGCGTCTGTTTGAAATTGGGCGACACCGTGTACGACGGTACGCTTCGCCACCGGCTGGAGCGGTTGACGCAGGAGACGGAAAGCGGCAAGGAGCATCTGAGCGACGATGACGGGGAGAACCTGCGCCGCCGGCTTTTCCGCACCCAACCGGCGGTGGATGTGTATCAGGAAGGACACGTGGTGCGCCTGAGCGACGGCATCTGCCACGTATCCGGGCTGTCCGGCGCGCTGGCAGGCGAGATGCTGGCATTTCCCGGCGCGCTGCGCGGCATGGTGATGGATCTGGAGCAGGACAGCGTCGGCGTGGTACTGCTGGGCGATTACGGCACGCTGCACGAGGGAGACCCGGTGCGCCGCACAGGACGCGTTATGGAGGTGCCGGTGGGCGAGGCGCTGATCGGCAGAGTGGTAGATGCGCTGGGCCGTCCGCTGGACGGGCGGGGAGAGATCTGCGCCACGCAGACGCGCCCTGTGGAATGCTCCGCACCCGGCGTACCGGATCGACAGAGCGTATCGGTACCTTTGCAGACCGGCATCAAGGCGATCGACGCGCTGGTACCGATCGGGCGCGGTCAGCGCGAGCTGATCATCGGCGACCGGCAGACCGGCAAAACGGCGCTGGCGCTGGACGCTATCGTAAATCAAAAGGGTCAAAACGTATTGTGTATCTACGTTGCCGTCGGGCAGAAGGAATCCACGGTGGCAGGCGTGGTGCAGACGCTTCGGCGATACGGCGCCATGTCGTATACCACGGTGGTTTGCGCCGCCGCGTCGGAACCGGCGCCTATGCTGTATATCGCGCCTTACGCCGCCACCGCCATGGGCGAAGCGTTTATGTACGCAGGGCGTGACGTATTGATCGTCTATGACGATCTGACAAAACACGCGGCTTCCTACCGCGAGATATCGCTCCTGCTGCACCGTCCGCCGGGACGTGAGGCATACCCCGGCGACGTGTTCTATCTCCACTCCCGTCTTTTAGAGCGTTCGGCGCGTCTTTCCGAGGCGCTGGGCGGCGGCAGTATGACGGCTCTTCCTGTGATCGAAACGCAAGCCGGCGATATTTCCGCCTATATTCCCACCAACGTGATCTCGATTACCGACGGGCAGATCTTTTTGGAAGCCGACCTCTTCCATGCAGGGGTGCGCCCGGCGGTCAACGTGGGGCTGTCGGTATCCCGTGTCGGCGGCGCGGCGCAGATCGGCGCCATGAAACAGGTGTCGTCCCGTCTTCGGATGGATCTGGCTCAGTATCGTGAGCTGGCGGCATTTGCCCAGTTCGGCTCCGATCTGGATCAGGCGACGCAGGAGGCGCTTTGCCGCGGCGAACATTTGACCGCCGTATTAAAACAGGGTCAGTATACGCCCGTAACGGCGGCGGATCAGGTCGTGATGCTGTTTGCCGTCGCCGAGGGATATGCCGACAGATTACCCCTGGAGGAAATGCCGGGCTTTACCGACGGCGTAACCGCCTTCGTGCGCGCCGACGCGCCGCAGGTATACGAGGCGATCGACTCCGGCGAGAAACTCTCGCAGGAAATGCTGGCACAGCTCCGCGATTCGGTGGAGCGTTTTTGCGCCGGCGCATAAGGAGAAGTATTTGACGGTCGGGAGGTGAGGCACCGTGCAGAGCGTTCGTGAGATCCGCGCCAGGATACGCAGAGTACGCAGTACCCAGCAGATCACCAAGGCAATGAAGATGGTCTCGGTGGCAAAACTGCGGCGTATACAAGGCAGTATGGCGGACGCGGGACAATATGCCGATACCGTCCGTTCCATGCTGTTAAGCGCCTTATCTGCCGGTGTGCCGGTGGATCATCCGCTTCTTACGCCACGGCGCGAGGTACGAAGCCAGTGTTACGTGCTTTTCTCCGGTGACCGCGGCCTATGCGGCTCATATCATCAGGATCTGCTCCGCTTCGCACAGGACCTTTACAGCCGCCGTACCTGTCCCGGGTATTTTTTGACGGTGGGGCGCCTGGGCGGCGAACTGCTTCGCCGCGTGGAGATCCCGGTGCGGGATCTGCCCTTTTCCTGCGGCGACGTACCTACGCCGCAAGAGGCACGCCAGTTGGCGGTGCACCTAAGGCAACTCTATCTAAACGGCGAAGCGGATCGGGTCGTTTTGGTGTATCAGCAATACCGTTCCGCGCTGCAGCAGGTGCCCGCATCGCTCTGCCTTCTTCCTGCGGTACGGGAAAGCGAAGCGGTAGAACGGGACTGCATTTTTGAGCCGTCCGCCGGAGAGGTGCTGGATCGCCTGGTAGAGAACGATCTGGAGGCACAGGTTTATTCCGTGCTGCGCCAGAGCCGTATGGGCGAACACGCCGCCAGACTTAACGCAATGCGCGCCGCATCGGACGCTACGGACGAATTGATCGCGCATTTGGAACAGTCGCTCAACCGGGCCAGACAAGGCGCTATTACCGCAGAGATCACCGAGATCGCCGGCGGCGCCGAGGCGCTGAAGGGGAGTAAGGAGTAACTATGGAACAGGGGATCGTAAACAGGATCGTCGGCGCGGTGGTGGATATCGCGTTCTCCGAAGGACATCTTCCGGAGATCTATCACGCTATCCACGTGCCGCTGGAGGATCGCACGGTGGTGCTGGAAGTGGTGCAGCAGTTGGGAAACGGCTGTGTCCGCTGTGTCTCGCTCTTTTCCACCGACGGTCTGTCCCGCGGCTTGCCGGCATGGGATACCGGCAATNNCCGGAAAGCCTGTCTCTATGCCGGTGGGCGAGGCGACGCTGGGCCGAATGTTCAACGTGGTAGGAGAACCGATCGACGGTAAGGGCGCCGTTTCCGCCGTGGCGGAGTTACCCATCCATCGCAGTGCGCCGCCTTTTACCGACGTGGTGCCTGCTTCGGAACTGCTGGAGACCGGCATCAAGGTCAT
>DBWU01000023.1 GCA_002309395.1 Oscillospiraceae bacterium UBA1230 | reverse complement strand
AAACAAAGAAGGTCGGTGCATCCGCCCTCACCTCACGCCTGTGGCAAAGAGGTCAACAGCGAAAAAAGCCGTAAAAGGCTTTACTGTTGCGCGGATGCTGTGTGCGTTCGCGTTTTTATTTTGAATGGAGGTGCTTTCGCATTAGCAAGGTAACGCATCAACTGAACGAGGAGATCCGCGACAAGGAAGTGCGTTTGATCGGTGAAGACGGCGAGCAGTTGGGCATCGTGTCCAGCGACGAGGCGCTGAAGATCGCCGATGAGCGCGGGCTCGATCTGGTGAAGATCTCACCGCAGGCTGTGCCGCCGGTATGCAAGCTGATGAACTACGGTAAGTTCCGGTTTGAGCAGAGTAAGCGGGAAAAGGAAGCCAAGAAGAACCAGCACGTTGTGGAGATCAAAGAGATCCGTATGTCCCCCAGCATCGACGTGGGCGATTTTAACACGAAGCTCAAAAGCGCCCAGAAATTTTTGTCCGAAGGCAACCGGGTGAAGGTATCCGTGCGTTTTCGCGGCAGAGAGATGGCGCACACCGAGATCGGGCGGGATCTGCTGATCAAGTTTGCGGAATCCTGCAGTGAAATTGCCAACATGGAAAAGGCGGCTAAGCTGGAAGGCAGGAATATGTCCATGTTCCTGGCGCCCAAGGCGGCCAAGTAAATCACGGTTCTCTTTGCCCCCCGTGGCAAAGGAAGTCAACGGAAGGAGAAAAAAGCTATGCCTAAACTGAAAACCCACAGTGGAGCCAAAAAGCGTTTCAACCTCACCAAAACCGGTAAGGTCAAAAGAGCGCACGCGTTCAAAAGTCACATCCTGACGAAGAAGGATACCAAGCGCGGCCGTCGTCTGCGCAGCACCACCTATGCCGATGGCACCAACGAGTCCGCCATCCGCAAGATGATCCCTTACAAATAATCGACGCTGCGTTAGAATAGGAGGCTACGAATTATGGCAAGAATCAAAGGCGCGATGATGACGCGCAAAAGAAGAAATAAGATCCTGAAGCTGGCGAAGGGTTATTGGGGCGCCAAGTCCAAGCACTTCAAGATGGCGAACGAGCAGGTCATGAAGTCCCTGACCTACGCGTACGTAAGCCGCCGGCTGAAGAAGAGAGATTTCCGCAAGCTGTGGATCACCCGTATCAGCGCCGCCTGCAAGCTCAACGGCATGAACTATTCCACCTTTATGCACGGCCTGAAGGTCGCCGGCGTGGAGATCAACCGCAAGATGCTCAGCGAGATGGCCGTCAACGACGCCGTGGCGTTTGCCGCGCTGTGCGATCTGGCGAAAAAGGCGTAAATAAAATCATCCTGAGAGGAACGCTCTTTTGAGAGGGCGTTCCTTTTTTCTTGCGCCGCGAGCCGTTTTTTCTCTTGCCACCGCAGGGAAAACATGGTAATATCAGCCTAACGAGATCAATGCGGGAGGGCATTATGTACTGCACGAGAAAGGTCAATGAGGATTATACGTGGGTCGGCGCCGACGGGCGCAGGCTCGCCATGTTTGAAGGCGTGTTCGACGTACCGTACGGCATTTCCTTCAACAGCTATCTCCTGTCGGACGAGAAGACGGTGCTTTTTGACACGGTGGACAGCGCCGTGCGCCGCCAGTTCCGCGAGAATCTTTTGCATGCGCTTCACGGGCGAAAGCTGGACGCGGTGGTGGTGCATCACATGGAGCCGGATCACACCGCCGAGCTGGAGGATCTGCTGTTGCTGTGGCCGGAGCTGGAGATCTACTGCTCCGCCGCGGCGCGCAATATGATGCGGCAGTTTTTCGGCGATAAGCTGGACGGCAACGTACACGTTTTGAAAGAGGGCGATACGCTCTCCACCGGCCGCCATACACTTCAGTTCGTGGCGGCGCCCATGGTACACTGGCCGGAGGTGCTGATGACCTATGACCGGACGGATCGTCTGCTGCTGTCGGCGGACGCGTTCGGCTGCTTTAACGCACTCAACGGGCATTTATTTGCCGACGAGGTGGATTTTGACCGGGACTATCTGGATCCGGCGCGGCGGTATTACACCAACATCGTAGGTAAATACGGTCAGCAGGTGCAGGCAGTGCTGAAAAAGGCGGCAGGTATGGACGTTCGCATGCTGTTGCCGCTCCACGGTTTCGTATGGCGGGAGAATATCGGCTATCTTCTGGGGAAATACGACCTGTGGAGTCGCTATGAGCCGGAGGTACGGGGCGTGCTGATCGCCTATTCCACCGTGTACGGCAACACCGAGTCCGCCGCCAACGCGCTGGCGTGCCGGTTGAGCGAGCGGGGGATCGCGGTGCAGATGTACGACGTGTCGGTGACCAACGCCAGCTACGTGCTCTCGGAGGCGTTTCGGTACAGCCATCTTGTGTTTGCCACCACCACGTATAATATGGGCGTTTTCATCACGATGGACGAGCTGCTCCATGATATTGCCGCCCACAACCTGCAAAACAGGAAATACGCCCTGATCGAAAACGGTTCCTGGGCGCCGGCGGCGGCCAAGGGAATGGAATCGATCCTGGAGCCGCTCCACTGGGAGAAACTCCACGATACGCTGACGGTGCGTTCCGCGCCGTCGGCAGATCAGGTGGAGAAGATCGAGGCGCTGGCGGATACGCTGTGTGCCGACCTGGACGGTACTGCCGGCGCGGCGGCGGAAGCGTTGCCGGCAAAGCGTTTTGTGTGCAAGGTCTGCGGTTACGTGTATGACGGCGAGGTATTGCCGGAGGATTATACGTGCCCCGTCTGCGGTGCGGGCGCGCAATATTTCAGGGAGGAGGAGAAGCAGGGATGAAGAAATTTGTCTGCACGATCTGCGGTTACGTCTATGAAGGCGACGAGCTGCCCGCCGATTACGTCTGCCCGGTGTGCGGCGTAGGCGCCGACCAGTTTGAGGAAGAAGCGTAAATACGGTAAAAAGACCGCGCCCGATACCGGGCGCGGCTTTTTTTATAAAAATTTTTGAAGAACACTGTTTTTTTAAGCTTTGATTCAGTTTCGCCCCATATACTACGGTCAAGACAGGGGGCGGCGAGAGAAAGAGAGACCGTTTCCCTCATGAGCATGAAAGGAGTGATTTTCCTATGAAAAAAAGACGGAGTATGATCGCAGTGCTGGTACTTTGCGCGGCGTGGCTTTTCACCGCCTGCGGCGCTGTCGGCGGCGAAAACGGTGCCGATGCGGCGTCCGGCAACAGTTCCGACAATACGGCGGCGGTTTCCGACGTATCCGAAGATTACGGTTTTTCCAAACGCGATCTGGACGCGTCCTACGATACCGTTACGGCAACGGTTACCCTGGCTGACGGCGCCTGCGCCGTCAGCGGCGAGGGCGTGACGGTCTCCGGCGACACGGTGACGGTCACCGCCGCCGGAACGTACCTGTTCTCCGGCAGTCTTACAAACGGCAGTGTGGTGGTGGAGGCAGGAAAAGAGGACAAGGTGCAGTTGGTCTTTGACGGCGTTTCCGTTACCAATAGCGCCGGCCCCGCACTCTATATCAAATCGGCGGATAAGGTGTTCCTCACACTGGCGGACGGCTCGGATAACCGCCTTGCCGACGGCGACAGCTATTCCGCCGCCGACGGTGAGACCGATCTGGACGCGACGCTGTTCAGCAAAGAAGATCTGACGATTAACGGCACCGGAACGTTGACGGTCAGCGGCAACAATAAACACGGTGTGGTGTCCAAGGACGACCTGGTGATCACCGGCGGCGTTATCACCGTCACGGCACAGAACGCGGCGCTTTGCGGCAAAGACTGCGTGAAGATCGCCAACGCCACGCTGACACTTACCGCCGGAACCGACGGTATCCGCTCCGATAACGATGAGGATACCGCCAGAGGCTACGTGTACGTGGAGAGCGGCGCCGTTACCATTGACGCGGGAACGGACGGGATTCAGGCGGAAACGGAACTGCGGATCGCCGGCGGCACGCTGGACATGACCAGCGGCGGCGGAAGCGCCAACGCCTCATTACAGTCGGGCGGCGCGTGGAATACCGGCTGGGGTATGTGGGGCGGCAGTACGGCCACTGACGATTCCGACAGCGCCAAGGGTTTGAAGGCAGGTACCGCCGTCACGATTTCCGGCGGCAGCATCACCGTGGATTCCTCTGACGACAGCATCCACAGTAACGGCACCGTAGCCATCTCCGGCGGCACGCTGACGCTGTCCTCCGGTGACGACGGCGTTCACGCCGATACGCGCCTGACGGTTTCCGGCGGCACGGTGCGTATCACAAAGAGCTACGAGGGCATGGAGAGCACGGATATTCAGGTAAGCGGCGGCACCATCTACCTCGTGGCATCGGACGACGGCTTCAACGCCGCCGGCGGTAATGACGGCTCTGCCACGGCGAACCGTCCCGGCGCCGGGACGTTCTCCGGCAGCAGCGGTACGCTGACCATCTCCGGCGGCTATACCGTGGTCAACGCCTCCGGCGACGGTCTGGACGCCAACGGCAGTATCACCGTCAGCGGCGGCGTGACGCTGGTCAGCGGTCCTACCGACAACGGAAACGGCGCGCTGGACTATGACGGCTCCGCTACCGTCACCGGCGGCGTGGTGATCGCGCTGGGCAGTACGGGTATGGCGATGAATTTCTCCCAGGTGAGCGATCAAGGCGCCATGCTGGTGAGCACCGGAAGCCAAGCGGCGGGTACCTCCTTTGCCGTGGTGGATAGCAACGGCACGGTGATCGCGTCCTTTACACCTGATAAAGCGTACGCCTGCGCCACTGTCACCGCTCCGGGGATCCAGAGCGGGGAAACGTATACCGTTGTGGTAGGCGGCACAGTGTCCGGCGCTGATGAAAACGGCTATACCGACAGCGGCACGGTGTCCGGCGGTTCCGCGGTATCCACCGTGCAGATGACCTCGTCACTCTACGGAAGCGGTACGTCCGGCATGGGCGGCATGGGCGGCATGGGCGGCATGGGCGGCATGGGCGGCGGTATGGGGAGACCGTAAAGACCCGTATCACGGAAAGGATCAGTAAAGGCGGCAGACCGTGACGTGCGGTCTGCCGCTTTTTTGCGCCGGGAAAAGAGAATGTGCCGGTTGTTTTTTCTTGCTATCCGGCGCAAATACGGGTATAATGAGCGGTGAAATGAATCGCCCTTACGGGGCGGAAAGGAATACCGTATGAAACTGACCGAGGTTTTGCAGGGCTTATCCTGCACACCCTGCAGCGACACGAGGGAGATCGGCTCCATCGTGTACGATTCCCGTCAAGCCGCGCCGGACGCGCTTTTCGTGGCGCTCAACGGCACGTTTTCCGACGGGCATCAGTACGCCCGCTCCGCCTATGATAAAGGCACCAGAGCGTTTCTGCTGGAGCACCCGGTAGACTTGCCGGAAGACGCTTTGCAGATCGTCACCGCCGATACCCGCGGCGCGCTGATGACCATCGGCGGTAATTTTTACCGCCACCCGGAGCGGGAATTGAAGCTGGTGGGCATTACCGGCACAAAAGGGAAGACCTCTACCACCGGTATGCTGGGTTCCTGCCTCAACGACGTGGGGATCCGGTGCGGCACCATCGGCACCGCCGGCGCGATCTATAACGGCAAGACGTTTCCCACCGCCAACACCACGCCGGAATCCATCGACTGTCTGCGCCTGTTCCGAGATATGGCGGACGCGGGTTGCCGCGTGGTGGTGATGGAGGTGTCCTCCCTGGGGCTCAAGAGCCAACGCGTGAAAGGACTTACCTTTGACGCGGCGGTATTTACCAATATCTCACCCGACCATATCGGAGGCTACGAGCACGAGAGCTACGAGGAATACGCCGGCTGGAAAAAGCAGTTGTTCCGCCAATGCAAAGCCGCCGTGCTGAATGCGGACGATCCGTTTTCCCAAGAGATCATCGGGGAATTGCAGGTGCCTCATTATACGTTCGGACTGGAAAAACCGGCGGATTTCTGGGCGACGGATATCCGCCCCATCCGCGCGCCGCGTCTGTTCGGCGTCGGCTTTTCCTGCCAGACGCCGGGGGAAACGTATCGGATGCAAACCGCTATGCCGGGGCGCTTCTCCGTGTATAACGCGCTGGCGGCGCTGGCGGTTTGCCATCTGTTAGGCATATCCCTGCAGCAGGCGGCAAACGGCCTGGCAAAGGCAAAGGTGGTGGGGCGCAACGACTGCCTGGACGTGCCGGCGGAATACGATGTGATCATCGACTACGCCCACAACAAGCGCAGTTTTGAGGCGCTGATGGATACGCTGGAGGCGTATGAGCATAACCGCCTGATCACTGTGTTCGGCGCGGTGGGGAGCCGGGCGCAGCTCCGCCGCAAGGAGGTGGGTACCGTCAGCGGTACCTATGCCGATTTGAGCGTGATCACCACCGACGACCCCAACTTTGAAGATCCTGTCAAGATCGCCGAGGAGATCGCCGGCTACGTAAAAGCCGCGGGCGGCGCATACGTGATCGTTCCCGACCGGGAGGAGGCGGTGTTTTACGCCCTCGACCACGCCCGGAAGGGCGACATCGTGCTTCTGCTGGGCAAGGGACAGGAAACGGAGCAGAAGATCTGCGGCAAGCTGGTGCATTACTCCGACTATGAATCCGTGTGGAAGTATTTCAGCGGGAAGCGGTAACTGAAAAAGCATCTCCGAAGTGTTCGGAGATGCTTTTTTTATCGGTTCAGGATCCACACGCCGGCGGTGAGATACAGGGCGAAGAGACACCAGATCAGATACGGGATCTGGAGCAGCGCCGCGGTGCGGTCCACTTTCCGAAAGGTCAAAACCATCCAGAGGATCAACGCCCACAGGACAAGCAGCCAGAAAAACGCCAGTGCAAACGCCTGGAAATTGAAGAAGATGATGCTCCAGACAAAGTTGAACGCCAGCTGCACGATATACAGTAATAACCCGTTAGAGCGGTTTTCTGAAGGCGACGCCAGATATATCCGGGCGGCGGAAAAGCCCATCAGCGCGTAAAGGATCGCCCATACGATGGGGAAAACGATCGCCGGAGGAGAGAGCGGAGGCTTTGTGATCACTTGGCTGTAAAGCTCAGTGCCTTCACGGGTCAGAAAGCCGGAAAGGGCGCCGATCGCCTCGGTACCAAGGATCCATATCGCGTAAGTTATCCAGTGTTTTTTCATGTTTTCATCACCCGTGGATACAATATGCGGCGTGAAGCGTATTCATACCGTGAAAAAAGTTTATCCCGAATTCGCGCGCGATATGCGTGAGAATAAAAAGAGCGCACCGGCGTATGCCGCCGGTGCGTCCGTATCAGCTGTGAGCAGATCTGTAAGCCGGGTTCTGTCTTGACAGTCATCTATCTACCCGTACCGTTGCCGGTACGGTCCAGCCACCCCGGGAGCGGTCGGGCCAACCGTATGCTCCCATACCGGTGTTGCTCCGGATAGAGTTTACAGCGTCGAACTGTCTCCAGCCGACGGGTGAGCTCTTACCTCACCTTTCCACCCTTACCACAGCGCAAAGCCCTGTGGCGGTATCTCTCTGTTGCACTTGTCCTGAAGTCGCCTTCGGCGGGCGTTACCCGTTATCCTTGCCCTGTGGAGCCCGGACTTTCCTCACGGACAGGCTTTCGCCTTGCCCCCGCGACTGTCTGATCTACTCACGCTATGTATTGTACTCAAGCAGGGCGGGAAAGTCAACGCTTTTCTTGCGGGGTAAATCCTTTGTAATTCCATTGAATTTACGGGGCGGATCGTGTATAATATGGAAAGAGAATGAATGGGGAGGGACGAGGCGTGACCCTTGCATCCTACGTTGACAAACTGAAAAGCCGCCGTGTGGCGATCATCGGCATCGGCGTGAGCAATACGCCGCTTCTGGAGCTTCTGGCGCGATCGGGCGTCTGTGTGCTGGCATGCGATAAAAAAGAACAGCCCCTGCCGGAGGAAAAGATGGGTGAACTGCGCTCTCTGGGCGTCAGCTTCTCCCTGGGTGAGGCGTATCTGGAGCATCTGGACGGCGCAGAGGTTATATTCCGCACACCGGGACTGCGCCCTGACGTGCCTCAGCTTGCCGCGGCGCAGGCGCGCGGCGCGGAGATCACCTCGGAGATGGAGGCGTTCTTTG
>DBWU01000012.1:8755-13589 GCA_002309395.1 Oscillospiraceae bacterium UBA1230 | reverse complement strand
GGCTTCCACGGCACCAGCCACCGCTACGTGGCGCGGCGTGCCGCCGAGATGCTGGGCAAGCCCCTCGCCTCGCTGAAGCTGATTTCCTGCCACATGGGCAACGGCAGTTCCATCTGCGCCATTGACGGCGGCAAGAGCGTGGATACCTCCATGGGCTTTACGCCGATCGCCGGACTGCCCATGGGGACGCGGTGCGGCGATATCGACGTGTCGATCCTGGAATATCTGGCCGCTAACACCGGCAAAGACGTGAAGGAATTGACCAATATCCTCAACAAGAAGTCCGGCGTGCTGGGCGTGTCGGGCGTCAGCTCCGACTTCCGGGATCTGGACGCCGCCGCCGCACAGGGCAACGATCGGGCGCGTCTGGCGCTGGAGATGTTCCAGTACGCCGTCGCCAAGACCGTGGGCGGTTACGCGGCCGCTATGAACGGCGTGGACGGCATCATCTTTACCGCGGGCGTGGGTGAAAACAGCGCCGATACCCGTGCCGCTATCTGCCGGTATCTGGGTTATCTGGGCGTGGAGATCTCCGATGAGCGCAACGCCAAGCGGGGCGAGGACACCTTCATCTCCACCGACGGCAGCCGCGTGTCGGTCATGGTGATCCCCACCAACGAAGAGCTGGTCATCGCCCGGGACACCCGCGACATCGTAGAGGGCAAGTAAAAGGCCTTTGCCAACAAAAACACGGCGCATCCCATGTGGATGCGCCGTGTTTTTAGGTAATTAAAAGCGAGCTTTCATTTCCGTCCGGCAACGTGTAGCACGCCATTTTCTCGAACAAAAATCACCGTTTCGTCTGGTGTGGCTTTTTTTTGCCAATAATTGTAGGACACATAGTATTTTCCGTCACCATAGGAATACTGTAAAGAATCCTTGACAATTTCCGGATCGCCGCGGTATTTTGTCCCTTGATAGTATACAATCCCGTTTACTGTTCGCACGTAATGTTCCGTTAATCGAACGGCTTCTTCCACTTTGCTCTCAACGAGATATTGTCTCGCGTCTTTTCTAATCTCTGCGTAGATTTGTTCTGTTGACGGATTACCTTTAATTGGATTAATCACCCCTGTCTCCACGGGAATTACGTTCTCGTTATCCCATCCAAAAACGTTGTAGATTGTCGTTCTTCCATCCATACCGTATTCCCAGAAGCAGATCGCTTTCCAGATTTGATCTTTATCTTCCTCTGACAGCACCACTTTTTCCGGCTCAGGCTCGGGGGTTGGCAGCGGCTGACCGACGTAAATCCCGGTTGGAACATCAGGAGAACCGTTATTATACAGCCTTTGCCAAACAATCAGCTCCCCCTTGCTTCCCACATAAAACTCCCACATATCCAGCGATACATTTTTCGTTTCCTGTCCCACGTACTTGTTCCATCTTTGCAGAATCAGTTTTGAAAGCGTTGCTTCGTTGGCGGGGAACAAGTCTTTCAACTGCAGTTCCTCTCCTGTCTGTCGGCTGAATGTGTGTCCGTATGTACCAGTAATAATCGAATTTCCTCCAATTCCGCCTACAGTATGGTGTAAAATGCTTATAATACTACTATCGCAATACTGAAAGTGCGCTTCTTGTTTGTCATACACCGGTAAATTTATAGCGTCTTTCCAGCATTCCTCATAAAACGAAAAGCTATCAACCCATTCCTCGTAATCCGCATATAGTTGCTGATTCATTTTCTTTGTAACCGCATCGCTACCGTTGAGCACCGCCAGATCGTAGTACATGTCCACCACAAGCTGCTCCCCATCATATTTGGTGTGGGTGATGCGGTATATGGTGGCATATTCTGTTTTCTCTACAATCTCACCCGGCGACTTTTGCTCGTCTTCCCCCTTTTTTCCGTCTGCTCCCTTAAGTGTTGCCGCCGGGTTCCCGCGAAGGAGGGGATAGGCCGGCTCACCTCCGTTTTCATGGGCCCCATACCGCGCATCAGTTTCACCGCATTCGGCTATCATATTGTCAAATGCGACCTTAACAGTTTCGCCTTCTATTAAATTATCAACAAAAACCTCAATTAAGTCATGAACATATAGATTCCAGATGCTATTGTGGGCTCCAACAAATGCGGCGATGGATTTTTCTTGCAGCACCGCTGTCCAATCTTCGGCTATGATATCGTTTTTTCCCATCAGCTGACAGCACGAAAAGAAAATAATGCTTTCGGAAAAATCCCCATTCTTATAATGATCACGAACAAATTCGGGGCATATATAATAGCAGCCATTCCACATCCCAATGCGGTGTGCCATAAGGTCCTTCGCATATTTCCATGTCTCTTCGATCGTCACTTTCTCTTCCAACAAAATGATAGGCGTTGTTACCGTTTTCGTCCAAACAAGCCAACTTACATAACTGTATCTATAATACGTTCCGTGCATGACAACGAAGACAAACTCATAATCGGATAAAGTTAAAAAATCGTCCAGAGTCACATCTTTATTCATCTCTGTTGCCAATCCGCGAGATGTCCACTCATCGCGCAGATACATACAATATTCCGCTTCGCCTTCTATATCTGTTGCCGCATTAAGGATAATCGCATTTGCAAATGACTCTGAAGAGGATCCAATTGCCAAGCTGTTTTGTGTTTCGAATGGAGTTGCCGCGCTTCCGTTTTGAAAAACCCCCTTCTCGAATCCACCAACCATCTCACACGCCAAAATACCGCAAGAAAGCGTATAGGTAATAACTCCGTTTTCCTCGTCGTAAAAAATGCTCCTACGATCAACCAACGTTTGATCCGCCAAAGCATCTATGGCGGCAAGTGCCATTTTTGCCTTCGCTTCTTCATCGCTGTTTATGTATTCATCGCTGTCGCGCAATTCTTCCATCCGCAGGCAGACTGTGTCAATATCTGTCAAGTCTTTTTCACTTAAAGTGTTTGGATTGCTAAAAGGTACCACCCAAAGCAACACCCCGACTGCAACCAGTAAGCCTGCCGGAATGGCAATTTTTAGCCATACGGGCAGCCGCATGAAGAACGCTGCTCCTTTTTTCACCATGACACACCTCTCCCATATTGCGGCTCAAACGGCAGCGGTGCAGATAAGCCGGAGCGAAGCTCCACGACCTGAAAGTCCCATATAATATCTCCGACTCCATGGTTGTGTGCGTAGACGAATTTGTCTCCTTTCAATTCAAAGCAGATCTCATAATAATCGTACCCCTTGTTGTTGAGGAGGCGAACGGCCCCAGAGTCGCCAAACTCCAGTCGATATCCACTAAAGTCCCACATCTCTCCCCACACATCTTTTCGGTCTGAGATAAAATTTTTAATTATATACACGTTGGGATCTTCTGTTTTTTCCAGGTCAAACCTGTCCCGATACGTTCCTGTCCATTCCGGTACCTCTACGTCATAGTGCCCGGAGAGATCGGCCAAAACGTTGAACCATTCGCCTTCCTCTGTTTCTCCATTTCTTTTATAGCATACATTGCTACTGTTCCATGTGATCTCACTGTAAAAAAAACGTTCCCAATAGTAAGCGGGACGTTTGGAGTAACTCACGCATTCTGCGCCAATTGCCCCGTTTTCTAAATCGGCCTCATACTCTAAAATGTCAAATAAAGCCGTTGTTCCAGATGTTTTGTATTCAGCAAATGCAATTTCCACAAAATCATCTTGGGATACCTCATATAAAGTGTCTTCGGTAACACCTTTGCTGTACTCAGTTCCGACCCATGAATCTCCAAACTTTTCAAACCAAAGCGTCCAATTTGCTTTCTGCTCAGCATACCGGTTATGTGCCGTAGTCGTACAGGTTAAGACAATTTGATTGGCCGCTTCGCCGGGTGTTTCGACGACATCTGAAATCTTGGTCAGCTCCAAGCCTCGCTCCACCAAGTAAATCTTATTTAAGTATACAGTAATAGCCTCATTGCTAACTTTTTGCCGACTTCCGCACCCACAAAGCGATAACACCGCCGCCAAGCACCACACAAGCAGGATTGCCTCTACACCTTGCTTTTTTCTCATATACAACACCTTCCCATCTTTACTTTTCGTACGCCACCACGACGCGGCGGTTGGGTTCCGTGCCGACAGAATAGGTGGTCACGCCGGGGGTGTCCTGCAGCGCCGCGTGGATCACGTGGCGCTCATAGGCGTTCATAGGTTCCAGCGTCACACTGCGGTGATACCGCACCGCCTTTTCGGCGGTCTTGGCGGCGAGGCTTTCCAGGCTGCCCTCCCGTTTGGCACGGTAGTTCTCCGCGTCCACCTGTACCCGGATCCGCTTTTCCGCGCCGCTGTTGACGGCGTAGTTGGTGAGCTGCTGGATCGCATCCAGCGTCTCGCCGCGCCGGCCGATCAGGGCGCCCAGCTTCTCGCCTTCCAGCAGCACCTTATAGCGGCTCTTCTCCACTTCATACACCTTGATCTGCGCCTGATGCTCCAACTGTGCCAGAAGACCCGTTAAAAACGCCGTGATACGGGACGCGTTATCGTCCTCGCACAAAGGCAGGTCGATCTCCGGCGCCTTGACAGGCTGCGCCGGCTCCTGCCGGGCAGGGCGCTCCTTCGGCGTTTCCTTCTTCACAGGCTCCTTCTTGACCTGCTGAGGCTTGACGGGTTTCACAGGCGCTTCCGGGATCACTTCCGATTCCTCCGGCCCGTAGGTGACGCGCACCTTCGCCGGCGTGCCGCCCAGTCCCAAAAAGCCGCTTTTGGGCATTTCCAGGATCTCTACCGTCACGTCGTCACGCTCCATGCCGAGCTGTTCCAGCGCCTTTTCAATGGCGGCTTCCGCTGTTTTTCCGGTTATTTCGATATAACTCATGGCTCTTGCTCCTTATTCGTCAGTATAGTGATCTTCGCTGTATGCCC
>DBWU01000012.1:0-8725 GCA_002309395.1 Oscillospiraceae bacterium UBA1230 | reverse complement strand
TAGGCGGTATCCTTCTTTTTCTGGGGCTGGGGCTTCTTCTTGGGACTGCCCTGGTTGCGCTGGGCGTTGATCTCGTCCAGTCTGGCGCGCTGCTGGGCGTATTTGGCATAGCGCTTTTCCCGTTTCTCCCGCTCCTTGTCGGTCTCTTCCCGGTCGAGGATCTTGTTGAAATACTTGTTGAGCGTCAGCTCCTGTACCATGGAGAAGCCGGCGTTGGCGATCCAGTATACGCACAGAGCCGCAGGAAGCGAATAACCCATCCACACGGTGATCAGCGGCATGAGATAGATCATCGCCTTGCCCTGACCGGCGTTTTCACCGCCGCCGCTCTTCATGGACACCAGCGACATGCCCAGCTGCACCGCCGCGGCGATGATGGGCAGCAGCAAAACGCCCCAGACCGGCCAGCCGCCGCCGGGAAACTGGCTGAACAGAGAAGAGCCTCTCGCCGTCAGATCCATGCCCAGGAAATTGTAATCCAGATCAATAAGCCCGTCGAACTTGCCGGCAAAGCTGCTCCAGTGCTCGTGGATAAACTTGGCAAGGTCGATCTGGGCGTAGGCATTGACGCCCTCGGCGGCCTGATAGCCGATGGCCTCCGCCGCCTCGGTGATCTTGGCGATCACATCCTCGCTGAGGGTCATGAAATACCGCAGCGGCAGGCGGATGATGGAATAGAGGGCGATCAAAATGGGGAACGGGATCAGCGACCACAGACAGCCGGACATGGGATTGACGCCTTCTTTGGCGTACAGCTCCGAGATCTCCTGCTGCTGCTTTTCCTTATTGTTGGCATAGCGCGTCTGGATCTCCTTGACTTTGCCCTGCATCCGGCTCATGCGAAGCATGCTCTTCTTGCTCTTGAGCTGGAACGGCAAGAGCACCAGCTTCACCACCAGCGTAAAGAGGATGATCGCGGCGCCGTAGGAACCGGTGAGACTGTAAAAAAGGCGCGTCAGCCAGGCAAAGGGTACGCAGATATAGTATCCGAGTTGTCCGAACATGATGTTTTCCTCCGAACTTCGAAATGGTTACGGGACGGGATCGTACCCGCCCTTGTGAAACGGATGACAGCGCATCAGTCGTTTTGCCGCCAGAAACGCGCCGCGAGCGGCGCCGTACTTCTCCACCGCCTGCACCGCGTATTCCGAACAGGTGGGGATAAACCGGCAGCGCGGCGGTGAAAGGGGTGAGATCTGCCGCTGGTAAAAGCGCAGCAGGCGTAAAAACAGCCGCTTCACTGTGCTTCCTCCCGCGATAGACCCAGCTTCTCCGAGAGTTCCCGGTACGCACGCGCCAGCTTTTGATAGGACACGAACGCGGCGCGTTTGCGCGCCACCAGGATCACGTCATACCCCGGCTTGGGCGGATCGAGACGGTAGATCTCCCGCAGACGGCGGCGCACCAGATTCCGCACCACGGCTTTTCCCACCTTGGTGCTCACGGTGATCCCCAGTCGGCTGGCGCCTGTGGGATTGCGGCGGCAGTACATGACAAGACAGGGCGTCACGGCGGAAGCGCCGCGCCGGTAAATCCGGCGAAACTCATGGTTCTTTTTCACCGTGACCGCTGCTTTCATGCCTCTGTCTCCTTCTCGGTTTTAAAAACGACTACAAGGGACGGCAGGTTCTTTTCCTCCGTCCCTGTTGCGTATATGTTCCGTTTCCTGCACGAATCCGTCCTCTCAGTGGGACAGACGGTCGCGGCCTTTTGCGCGGCGGCGGGAGAGAACCTTGCGGCCGTTGGCAGTCGCCATTCTCTTGCGGAAGCCGTGCACCTTGGAACGCTGGCGTTTCTTGGGTTGATATGTGCGGAACATTCGCGTTACACCTCCATTTTATTTGATACGGGGCGCGGCGGAAGCCGCCGCGTCTACTCGACAGTGGGCGTTTGCCCACCGCAGTCGATGAAAAAAACGCCGCCTCACGGGGCGCAGTTGCTATTATACTCAATCGCCGTTTTTCTGTCAACCAAAAGTTTTTTTACCGCCGTTTTCCTTACACATATTTATATATAATTTTATATATTTTTCTGGACTTTTCCACAGGCTTCTGGTATAATAAATTGAATAGTGTTTCCCGGATCATACGGACGGGGGAAACGAGAGAAAAACGAGCCGTGGGAAGGGGCGAGAGCTTTGAATTCATATGCCGACGTGTGGAAGATCGTGTTGGATCGCCTGAAGGCGCAATTCTCCGAGCTAACGGTGCAGACCTGGTTTGACGAGATCGACGTGGTCACGCTGGAGGATTCCGCATTCGTGCTCCATTGCGGTAACCGCTTTAAGAAAAATATGATCGAGGTGCGCTTCAGTAAAGAGATCAAAGCCGCCCTTAAAGACGTGTTTTCCGCCGATCTGGAAGTGAAGATCCTTGACAACGATCAGCTGGAGGCGTATCACGGCGTCCGGCCGGATCATCCCGGCGGTCCGGAGGGCAGCGAGGGTTTTACTTTTGAAACGTTCGTCATAGGGCCCCAGAATAAACTGGCGTATGCCGCCGCCCGTTCCGTGGCGGAGGGGAGCGCCAGCAAGTCCTACAATCCGCTCTTTATTTACGGTGACAGCGGTCTGGGCAAGACCCATCTTCTGTACGCCATTTCTCACCAGCACGCCAAAACGTTTCCCGACCATAAGATCGTCTACGTTAAGGGTGACGATTTTATCAACGACTACGTGATGCTGGTGCGTTCCGGCCGCGCGGAGGAGTTCCGCGCCAAATACCGGGACGCGGATCTTCTGCTGGTGGACGATATTCAATTCGTCGCCGGAAAAGAACAGGTCCAGATCGAATTCTTTTATACGTTTAATGCTTTATATGAGGCGGGCCACCAAATCGTTCTGACCTCCGACCGTCCGCCTCGGGAAATGACGCTGCTGGACGACCGGCTCCGCACCCGGTTTGAATGGGGCTTGATGGCGGACGTGGCGCCACCGGACTATGAAACACGCCTTGCCATCATCAAAAATCGCGCCGCCATCATGGGGCTTTCCCTGCCGGACAGCGTGACGGAATACGTGGCGGAGAACATTACCTCCAACGTGCGGCAGATCGAAGGTACGCTCAATAAGATCGCCGCCTACTGGGATCTTCTGGGCAGTCAACTGGACGAGGAATCTGTCAGCCGCGCCATTGAGGATATGCTTAAGAAAGATAACGAGTTCGTCCCCTCCCCCGCGCTTATCATTTCCCAGACCTGTAAGTATTACGGCGTAGATGAGGAAACCATCCGCGGCAAAAACCAGGGGCGCGACGCGGTCAACGCCCGGCAGGTATCCATGTATCTGATCCGCCGCATGAGCAATTACTCGCTGGAGGAGATCGGAAAAGAATTCTGCGGCAGAGACCACTCCACGGTGCTGCACTCCCTCCGCAAGGTGGAGAAACAAATGAGGGAAGACCCCTCCTTTGCCGAGACGGTCAAGGATCTCACCGCTAATATCAACGCCCGGCAGTAAAACGACCGTTTCCACGGTTTTTTGTGGATTCCACACGGCGCCGCGCGCCGAACCGTTCCCGGTTTCTGTTTTTTGTGGAAACCGCCCCTGTGTTTCCACGGCGCGTGTTGACAAAAAAGCCTTGAAAAATAAGGCGTTTCCTTACTTTTCCACAAGATTCGCCTTCTACTTCTATTACGGCTAAAACAATTAGTTTACGTTTTTCTTTTTAAAATGATTCCGTGTTTTTTATCCGTTTTTTTAAAAAAAAGAAAGGATCGTGTTTTATATGCTGCGTTTTTCCTGTGAGAAGGCTCTGCTGCAAGCCGCCGTTTCCACGGTGTCCCGTGCGGTGGCCGCTAAAAGCTCCATTCCCGCGCTGGAAGGGATCCTGCTGGAGGGAGATACTTCGTTGAAGTTGTCCGGCTACAATATGCAAACCGGTATCCGCACGGCGATCGCCGCACAGATCCACGAGGAGGGCCGCATCGTTATCAGCGCCCATCTGTTCGGCGATATCATCCGCAAGCTGCCGGACGATATGGTGGTGTTCTCCGCTGATGAAAAGCATCAAGTGCGTGTCAGCTGCGGCGACGCCAGCTTTAATATTTCCGCCTTGAGCGCCGATGATTTTCCGGAGCTGCCGGAGGTGGACGACGAGTATTCCGTATCTATGGAGCAGAGTACCTTGAAAGCGATGATCGGAGAGACGGCGTTTGCCGTGTCCACCAATGAAAGCCGCCCGGTACACACCGGATCACTTTTCGAGATCGCGGACGACGGTTTGACCATCGTGTCGGTGGACGGGTTCCGCCTGGCGCTTCGCAAGGAGCCTCTGGAGCGGATGGAAGGCGGTGCGTTTCAGTTCGTGGCGCCGGGTTCTGCGCTGAAGGAAGTGGAGAATATCTGCGCCGATACGGATGATCTGATCACCATTACCCGCGGAAAGCGGCATCTTCTCTTTGAAACCGGCAGTACCCAGCTGATCTGCCGCCGGTTGGAAGGAGAGTTTCTGGATTATAAGAAAGCGATCCCTCGCAGTAATCCTATCGCCGTCACGGTGGATACCAAATCTCTTCTGGAGAGCCTTGATCGCGTAAGTGTGGTCATCAGCGAAAAGCTGAAAAGTCCCGTGCGCTGCCGGTTCGATATGGATCGGGTGTATCTGTGCGCCAAGAGCGGCAACGGCGAGGCGAACGACAGCTGCGCCGTGGAGGGTGACGGCAATAATCTGGAGATCGGCTTCAATAACCGCTATTTGATGGAAGCGCTGCGCTACGCGCCGGCGGAACAGGTGCGTATGGAGATGAATACGGAGATCTCGCCTTGTATCCTTCTGCCGGTGGACGGAAGCGATAAGTTTTTGTACATGGTCCTCCCCGTGCGTTTGAAGGCGCAATAAGCATGAAAAAGGTATCTATCAATACGGAGTACGTCCGTTTGCAGGATCTTTTGAAGCTCGCCGGCGCCGTCAGTACCGGCGGTGAGGCAAAGGTGTCCGTTCAATCCGGCGAAACGGCCGTCAACGGCGCGGTTTGCACGCAGCGTGGCAAAAAACTCCGCCCCGGTGACACGGTTTCGTTCCGCGGACAGGAATATACGGTCGAATATGCAGATCAATAAGTTATACATAGAGGGTTTTCGGAATTACGGCGCCCAGGAGATCTCGTTTGACGGGAAAAGCAACGTGATCTTCGGGGAAAACGCCCAAGGAAAAACCAATCTGCTGGAGGCGCTGTTTTATTTGAGCTGCGGCCGCTCGCCCAGAGCGCGGACGGATCGGGAGCTGATCGGATTTGAAAAGCAGACCGCCCGGCTGAAAGCCGCCGTTGAGAGCCGCGAACGGGAGTTCACCGTGCAGATCGACCTGCAACGCGGCAAGCGGCGGCAATGCACGATCAACGGCGTTCCGGCAAAAACCGCCGCGGCGCTTTCGGACGTGCTGCACACCGTGTTTTTCGCGCCGGAGGATCTCTATCTCATTCGGGACGGCGCCGCCGCGCGCCGGCGGTTTATGGACGATTCTCTCTGCCAGCTCCGCCCACGGTACGCCGCGGCGCTGGCGGAATACAGCCGGTTATACGAGCATAAAACGCGGATCCTTCGGGATAGCGGCGAACATCCGTCCTTGATAGACGCGCTGCCGGATTTCAACGAGAGACTGTGCCAGACCGGCGCGGCGCTTATCTATTACCGCGCCCGGTTTTGCCGCTCCCTGTCGGACTATGCCGCCCGGGCGCACCGGGAGTGTTCCGGCGACCGGGAGGAGCTGTCGGCGCAGTACCGCACCGTTTCCACGGTGGAGGATCCCTTTGCGCCGCCGGAGGAGCTGGCGGATTGCTTGCGCCGGCACCAGAAGGAACATTACGAAGCGGAGATCGCCTCGCGTCTTTGTTTGAGCGGTCCCCACAAGGACGAGATCGAGGTCTCCGTCAACGGACGCAGTGCCCGGCAGTTCTGCTCACAGGGGCAGGTACGGACGGCGGCGCTTTCTTTAAAATTGGCGGAGCGGGAGATCCATAAGAACGCGCTGGGTGAATATCCCGTCATGTTGCTGGACGACGTGTTCAGCGAGCTGGACGCACGGCGGCAGGAATACGTGCTCAACCGCATTTCCGGCGGACAGGTGTTCATCACCTGCTGCGAAAGCGACCGGCTGGACGAGTTACTGCGGGGGAAAATCCTTCACGTGCGGAACGGGGAGGTCTTTTGATGGGGTTTTTACACGTGGGGCAAAACGTGCTCCTGCCGGATCGCCGGATCATCGGCATTTTTGATTTGGACAACACCACCACCTCACGCCGCACCCGTGATTTTCTGGAAAAAGCACAGAGCGACAGCGTTGTGGTGGATACCTGCGACGATCTTCCCAGAACGTTTATCGTATGCGATCATCCGTACCATAAACAGATCGTATACCTGTCCCAGCTCAATTCCCAGACGCTGTTGCGCCGCGCACAGGAGGCGGTATCACAGCAGGTAACCCAAGCAGAAGGAGAAAGAGAACATGGCTGAACTGGAAAAAGTAACGCAAACGGAGACGGAATACGGCGCTTCGGAAATTCAGGTCCTGGAGGGTCTGGAGGCGGTACGCAAGCGCCCCGGTATGTATATCGGTTCCACCAGCGCCAGCGGATTGCACCACCTGGTCTATGAGATCGTGGACAATTCCATCGACGAGGCGCTGGCAGGCTACTGCACCGACATCACCGTTACCATTAACGAGGGAAATACCATCACCGTTACCGATAACGGGCGCGGCATCCCCGTGGATATCCAGCCCCAGACCGGGAAACCGGCGCTGGAGGTGGTCTTCACGGTGCTGCACGCCGGCGGCAAGTTCGGCGGCGGCGGCTATAAGGTGTCCGGCGGACTCCACGGTGTGGGTGCCAGCGTGGTGAACGCGCTGTCGGAATGGCTGGTGGCGCAGGTCCATAAAAACGGCAAGATCTACGAGATGCGTTTTTCCAGAGGCAATATCACCCAGGAGATGCGCGAGGTGGGTCAGACGGATCATACCGGCACCACCGTTACCTTTAAGCCGGATCCGGAGATGTTCGACACGCTGGAATACGACTATGAGACGCTCCATACCCGTATGCGGGAGCAGGCGTTTTTGAACGCGGGACTGCGTATCTCCATCACTGACGACCGGGAGGGGTGCCGGCGCAGCGAAACCATGCGCTATGAGGGCGGTATCCGGGAATTTGTGAGCTACATCAACCGCAACAAGACGGCGCTTCACGAGGAAGTTATCTATATCTCCGGCGCCAAGGGCGACAGCACGGCGGAGATCGCCATGCAGTATAATGACGGCTATAACGAGGCGCTGGTCAGCTTTGCCAACGATATCCACACGCCGGAGGGCGGTATGCACGAAACCGGCTTCAAAACGGCATTGACCCGCGCGCTGAACAACTACGGCGTGAAATACGGCATGATCAAAGGCGACGACAAGGTATCCGGCGAGGACTGCCGGGAGGGCCTGACCGCCGTGATCTCCGTGAAGCTGACAGAGGCGCAGTTTGAAGGACAGACCAAGGCGAAGCTGGGCAACGCCTATATCCGCACGCTGGTGGATCAGCTGGTGAGCGATCAGCTCGCGGCGTATCTGGAAGAACATCCCGTGGTGGCGCGCACCATTCTGGATAAGGCGCTCACCGCCAACCGCGCCCGGGAAGCGGCGCGCAAGGCGCGGGAGTCCATCCGCCGCAAGACGGCGCTGGGCGGCGCCGCCATGCCGGATAAGCTTCGGGACTGCAATGAGAACAACCCGGAACTGACGGAGCTCTATATCGTCGAGGGCGACAGCGCCGGCGGTTCCGCCACCCAGGGACGGGACAGCCGTTTTCAGGCGATCCTGCCGCTGTGGGGCAAGATGCTGAACGTGGAAAAAGCACGGGCGGACAAGGTCTACGGCAACGATAAGCTCCAGCCGGTCATCACCGCGCTGGGCGCCGGTATCGGTGAGGAGTTCGACGCGGATAAGCTGCGCTACCATAAGATCATCATTATGGCGGATGCCGACGTGGATGGCGCCCATATCCGCACGCTGCTTTTGACCTTCTTCTTCCGCTTTATGCGCCCCCTGATCGAGGAAGGATACGTGTATTCTGCCGTTCCGCCCCTTTATAAGCTGACACGCGGCAAACAGCAGCGCGTGGCATATTCCGACGAGGAGCGGGACAAGGTCAGCGCCGAGATGCGCGCCGACAATCCCAACGCCAAGATCGATATCAGCCGCTTTAAAGGCTTGGGCGAGATGGATCCCCACGAACTGTGGGAGACCACGATGGACCCCGACAAGCGTACGCTCCGCCGCATCACGCTGGGCGACGCGGTGGAGGCGGACGCCACCTTTACCGTTCTCATGGGCGAAAAGGTGGAGCCGCGCAAGGAGTTCATCGAGAAGAACGCCAAGTACGCCGTCAATCTGGACTATTAAGGGAGGGATACCGTTATGTCCAAGAAACCCCAATACGATCCTGAGGAGATCCGGTATCCCGATCAGTTGATCGTGGAATCGCCGCTGGTGCCGGAGATGGAGCGCTCGTATATCGAGTACGCCATGTCCGTCATCGTCGGCCGCGCGCTGCCCGACGTGCGCGACGGCCTTAAGCCCGTGCACCGCCGCATACTCTATTCTATGTACGAGGGCGGACTGACCCATTCCAACGCATATAAAAAGTGCGCCACCGCGGTCGGCGACGTGCTCGGTCATTATCATCCGCACGGCGACGCGTCCGTATACGACGCGCTCGTGCGCATGGCGCAGGACTTTTCGATGCG
>DBWU01000049.1:5320-23672 GCA_002309395.1 Oscillospiraceae bacterium UBA1230 | reverse complement strand
CCAGCCGCGTGGCGGACGGGCTGGAGCAGCTGCAGGAGGAGAACCGGGAGCTGCGCGAGCAGGTAAAGGGCTTTGATGGGAAGAAACAAGACATCCGCGGAGCAAGGATGCAAAATACGGAATGTATCGTTATACCGTATCTTTTGCAATATCGACCAGCGGAACTCGTCATTAGAAACGCATCGGATGGAAAAAATATCTGTATGACATTGTAGGAATACAAGAAAGCACCGCCGTTGTGAGTGATCTTGTCAAAAGACGGAACCAGCCCCCGTCACATCCGCATCACAAGGAATTGGTTTCATACTGACAGGAGCTAACTCCAATATCAGTATACTCAACGCCACAAAAAAGAAGACATCACACAGGACATACTGTCTCAATGGGGGGGATCCCCCAAGTACAGTTTCCTGCGTGATGCTTCTATTAACAATATACCCAACGCCGACGAAAAAAGCAATACCCAATCGCAGGAAAATTTTGACGGTCGATTCGAGGGCGGCAAANNGCGGACGGGCTGGAGCAGCTGCAGGAGGAGAACCGGGAGCTGCGCGAGCAGGTCAACCGGTTTCAAAAGGCACTGCGGTCGGCAAACGCAAAAAAAGAACCGGCTGCATTGCTGCCAGAGATCGCAGGCGAGCCTGCTACTCTAACCGGTTCCGATGTCAGTATAGCAGCGTTGCTGGACTATGTCAATCGGTGTTTTCCGGACGTGTTGCCGGAAGACGTGCTGCGGCATTATGGGCACGAAGAAAGGCCGGATGGAAAGCTGGGGAAGTCAGCAAAGTATTCCCGCACGGCGGACGGGCTGGAACAACTGCAAGAGGAGAATCGGGAGCTGCGCGAGCAGGTCAATCGGTTTCAAAAGGAACTGCGGTCGGCGCAGCGGCGGATACAGAACGCCAGAGAGAGTCGGGATCAGTGGCGCGACAGGGCAACGTTCCACACGGAGCGGGTATGCCGGGAGATCATCAAGGCGTATCACGGCATGGTCAGCGAGGAGGAGATCCACGACGGAATCAAAAAACTGACGTACTACGCGGCGAGAAAAGACGGGATCTCCAGCGCGTATGGTAAGAGCAGCAACGCAGCACAGTTTATACGCAGTAGCGGCCTTGTATATCTGGACGAAAACAGAAAAAGAACCGAAAAATGGATGCAGGGCCTTGGGCTCCAATTGCCCGCAGATACAACCATTTTCGGTTCCATCGGCAGAATAACATACCTTGACGGAAAAGTCAAGATAGAAAGTGTGCCGTATGAACAGTAGTAATTCTCGACCATATTGAAATTGCATCAATAATCTCGATTTTACTTCATTTTCACCCTTGGGCTATTTTGTGATAATCACCCTTCAAATCTGAACCTATTGTGTTCGATTAGAGGGTGATTTTCTTATATAAACCCTGTATTCATGCGGTTTTGCGCAGACGGTGCTAATCGAACACGATTTACAAAACAGCTTAAATTACGTGCACAAATCAAAAAATACTTTCAATCCGAACCATCGGTGTTCGATTGCAAATCCTGCAAAGCCGCTTGCTGCTTGAAATAATTCGATTCATAGGCATCAGGTGTTCGATGATTTTTGGTTCAAGCACAACACACCACGCAAGTCGGCGCTTTAAGACAGATTGAAAATCACATGTAATTGTGTTATAATAATCAAGAGAAATCGGCACATCGTGATTTGCGGAAGGACGTAATGAAAAAGATACTGATACTTAACGGCGCAGGCAAGAAAACTCGGCGAGAGCATCAAATAGGCGAAGAGTATTACGTAATAGGAGTTTTATCTTATGGCAAAAGTATTGATTATCAACGGAAGTCCACGTATGGGTGGAAACACTAGCATTGCTTTAAATGAAATGGTCAAGGTCTTTGAGGCAGAGGGTGTAGAAGCAGAGGTTGTTCAAATTGGGAACAAAGATATCAGAGGATGTATTGCCTGTGCTTCGTGTAAAAAGAATGGCAAGTGCGTATTTGATGACGCTGTAAATGAACTGGCTCCTAAGTTTGAAGAGGCGGATGGGCTTGTAGTAGCATCACCTGTTTATTTTGCATCTGCAAATGCAACACTCATAGCATGCCTCGATAGACTGTTCTTTAGTACCGGCTTTGACAAGACAATGAAGGTCGGTGCAAGTGTGGTCGCAGCACGTAGAGGTGGACTGTCCGCAACCTTTGACGAACTGAACAAGTATTTCACCATCAGTGGAATGCCCGTAGCATCAAGCCAATACTGGAACGGTGTTCACGGTAGAGAAAAAGGACAGGCAGAGCAGGATGCCGAAGGACTTCAGACAATGCGTACTCTTGCCAGGAATATGACCTTCCTTATGAAGAGCATTGCACTCGGAAAAGAAAAATATGGCTTGCCTGAGAAGGAAGAGTGGCAGCCTACAAATTTTATAAGATAAAGAGGAGGACATCAAAATGAGCAGAGTGAGTTTTGGGGCAAAGCCACTTATGTATCCACAGCCGGTACTGATTATCGGAACCTATGATGAAAACGGAGTACCTAATGCTATGAATGCAGCATGGGGAATCACAACAGATTTCAAGGAGATCACGATCAGCCTTTCAGATCATAAGACGACAGATAATCTGAAGGTAAAGAAAGCTTTTACAGTCAGTATGGCTACAGAAGACCAGGTAGTAGCTTGTGATTACGTTGGTGTTGAGTCCGGAAGAAAAGTTCCTGATAAGTTTGCTAAAGCCGGTTTCCATGCAACAAAGAGCGAGTTCGTAGATGCTCCTCTGATTGATGAGCTTCCTCTTGCTATGGAATGCAGGGTAAAGAGCTTTGAAAACGGAATCCTTATAGGAGAGATTGTAAATGTATCAGCAGATGAGACTGTTATAACAGACGGAGCTGTGGACATAACAAAGGTTAAGCCAATCAGTTTTGATCCTTTTGGATATGCTTACTTCGGCGTTGGCGAAAAAGTCGGAAATGCCTTCAAAGATGGTATGACACTTAAGTAATGTATCTCGGAAGATAAATTCCGGTTTGTCGGGATAAATGAATTGTCGATATTCTGTTGGGCTATTTTGTCTGTTAATAACAAATTGACCGATGCCCTTTTGGGCATCGGTCAATTTGTTATGCGAATGGCAGGCATTTGTGAGAGAAGTATCCCCCACGGCGTGCCAACAGTCTCTCATTTGTGATCTCAAGCGAAAAGTATAAAACCACTGACATCCGCAGGGTATCGGTGGTTTTGCTATAAAAGCTGTAAAGATAAGGGTGAATTTCCAATAAGTATTGTAGATTTTTAGTTTATATGATAAAATAGCCGCAAAATGACGGCGGCGTTACGCCGAAAAGCTGCCGAAGTGTTCTTTGCCGCAGGCGGACAGGGGCAAACCTCCGCTTTTGAGCAAATTTGTTTTCAGCACGCTGCTTGAATTGATTTGGTCGGGGCAGGCAGGAGTCATGCTTTCTGTGATAAAGCCGATCGTGCTGATTTTCCGGATCACCTGTGCGGCTCAACAGCTTGATGATCTGGACAAAAGCGTGCTTTTAAAATGATTCGTGCAGGGTGAGCGCCGTGCGCCCACCGGCGGTGCGCCGCATTTTAGATTGAAATCGTCCGATCGATCTGTTACACTGGATCCAATCAACGCAGAGCGATCGGGAAGGGGAGAGAGTCCATGCAACCTACCAGTCGGAAAAATACACTGTTTACCGATTCCGTCATACGCCGTATGACGCGGATCGCCTGCGCCTGTGATGCGATCAATCTGGCACAGGGATTTCCTGATTTTGATCCGCCTCGGGCGTTGACCGACCGATTGGCGGAAGTGAGCGCGCAGGGTCCACATCAGTATCCCATCACCATGGGCGCGCCGAATTTTCGCCGTGCGCTGGCGGATAAATGCGCCCGGTTTATGGGACGCCGTCCCGACCCGGATACGGAGATGGTGGTGACCATCGGCTCTACCGAGGCGATGGTGGACACGCTTTTCGCACTGACCAATCCGGGCGATCGGGTGATTTTGTTCAGCCCCTATTTTGAAAACTATCGCGCCCAGATCATTATGGCAGACTGTGAACCCGTGTTCGTGCCGCTGACGCCGCCGGGTTTCGGATTTGACCCGGAGGTATTGGAGGATGCGTTTCGCCGGGGCGCAAAGGCGATTCTGATCTGCAACCCCTCCAACCCCAGCGGCAAGGTGTTCACCCGCGCGGAACTGGAGCTGATCGCCGGACTGTGCGTGAAGTACGACGTATACGCCGTGATGGATGAGGTATATGAGCATATCATTTACGAGGGGTATCAGCACACCTATATGGCGACGCTCCCCGGTATGTGGGAGCGCACGGTGAGCTGTTCCAGCCTTTCCAAAACGTATTCCGTCACCGGTTGGCGGCTGGGATATGCTCTTGCGCCTGCCCATCTGATGGACCGGATCAAGCAGTACCACGATTTTAACGCCGTCGGCGCGCCGTCGCCTTTGATGGAGGCGGCGGTAAAAGGGCTTGAAATGCCGATGAGTTACTATGAGGAATTTGCCGCACATTACGCCCACATGAAGGAGCTGTTTACCGGCGGTCTGCGTGCGCTGGGCATCCCCTTTACCGAGCCGCAGGGCGCATACTTCGTGCTGGCGGATATAGGACCCTATATGAAAAAGGGACAGAGCGACGTGGCGTTTTGCGAACAGATGGCGCAGGAAGTGGGCGTGGCATGCGTGCCGGGGAGTTCCTTCTTCCATGAGAGCGTAAACCACATCGTTCGGCTCCATTTTGCCAAGAAAGATGAAACGCTCTGCGCCGCGCTGGAGCGGTTGGAAATCTTGCGCCGCATGGCGTGAAAGAGACACGGGGCGCAGGCAGGCGCCGGTGTGCAGATGGCAAAAAGTTTTTTGAAAATATTGGTGTTTCGGGGTTGACAAGATGCCTGCAATCTGTTATAGTATGCAAGTCAATTGCAGTTGACGAAATTGCATACGGGGGTATAGCTCAGCTGGGAGAGCGCTTGAATGGCATTCAAGAGGTCAGCGGTTCGATCCCGCTTATCTCCACCAAAACAGCCATCCGGAAGGGTGGCTGTTTTTGCTGTATGACAAGGTAGGTGAGTATATTGAAAAGAAGCAATACGGTCGTTGTGCTTCAGGATCGTATGGTCTTCATCATGCTGATTATTCTGTTTGTTGCTTTCACTGTTGCGGGCAGTTGGTTGTTTTATGTAACTTTTTCCTCCTCCATGGGGCATGGATCAGCATTTTCTGTTTGGTTTTTACGATGCATTAGTATGATAGGCGTTCTGGTCTTACCCACCCTTTGCGTGGTTGATCCGTATCGCTATGCCGTTTGGTATCAGTTTTCAGGCGACGGCATTTATTGTTGCACTACGTTTCGACGAAAAAAGCTGCTGCCCTACTCATCCTTTCCGTATGTGATGCATGGGTGCTATTGGCATGGTGCTTTTTGGAGAGATTATATCGTTTTTTCTACACGTTTTCTTACAAATCAGGAGTTGACGCATATCAATCACGTTTCACCGTCAACTAAACTGCTCAAAATACAGTATTCGGAAAAGACCTGCCAAAAACTGCTGTCCATTTTGCCGCAAAAACGCAGAGTATCTGTCCTGTCCATAAAAGCAGCCATCGAACGCAGAAAAGGTTCATAGGCGCAGAACGGATTAGATCCTTTTTGCAGATTGGATCCCCTGGAGGACCCAGCCATAATTCGCAGATACAGGCGACGGCACGTGGGAATACACATGGCAGCACGGTCGGCAGTTGGCGGGCATGACGGACGGAACAACGCTGCTGTCCTTCGCCTACAACGCCGACGGACAGCGGGTTTCCAAGACGGTGGGCGGAACGACGTTCAACTATACCTATGCCAACGGCGTGTTGACTCACATGCAGTGGGGCAGCAATTATCTGCACTTCATCTATGACACGCTGGGGCCTGCCGCAGTAGACTACAACGGCGATCTCTATTACTACCTCCGCAACGCACAGGGCGATATTACCGGTCTTGTAAACACTTCCGGCACGCAGGTGGTGGCGTATTCTTACGACGCATGGGGCAAGCTGCTCACCACAACCGGCACCATGGCGACAACCTTGGGCGTATACAATCCCCTGCGGTACCGTGGCTACGTGTACGACACCGAAACCGGGTTGTATTATCTCACCAGTCGCTACTATAATCCGAGCTGGGGCCGGTTTATCAATGCAGATACGACCGCCGTTCTCACCGCTTCACCGGATAAGGCAAACTGGGATAAAAACCTCTTTGCCTACTGCGATAACAACCCTGTCATGCGGAAAGACGACGGGGGACAATTTTGGCTAACTTCTACTATCGGCGTAATGGTTATAGGTGGTTTAATAGGAGCAGGCATAAGCGCAATAAGCTCTGCCATTACCCAGCAAGCATTAACAGGGTCGATAAACTGGAAATCGGTAGGGGTTGCTGCTGCTAGTGGGTTAGTGAGTGGTGCTATTGCAGCTAGCCCTCTTGGTCTAGTTGGTCAGCAAATTGCTGGTGGCATTATTGGAGGAGTGTCATATGCCGCAGATTGCTATGTTAATAATCGAAAAATAAAGTTGGACGAAGCAGCTATTGCTGTGGGATTTGGAGTTATATCTGGTAGAATAGGAGGAAATGGAGCTAATCACAAGAATGCAATTACCACCTCAGCCAGAAACCTTGATGCGCTGGTCGCACGAGAGGCAAACCGCGCCAATCAAGCATATGCTCAGAAGGCCATAGCATCAGCGACTCGCTACTGTTATAATAAAATTGGTTTAGCTGCTTGGAGTTCAAGCATTAAGTTCGCTGCCGGACAGGGAGTGGCAAATGCGGGACTCTTAGCGTTTATTAAACTTGCACCATTCAAAAGAACGGTATGATATGGATCATGGTTGGAGGTGAATATAAAGCAAATGGATGAAATAGTAAGTATTATAGTGATCTTTTTCGGATTATCATTTTTGTCCTTTGCTACGTTCAAGAACTCTGCTATTGGCTTGATTAAAGAGATTGGTATTTGCAAGAGCCTCTATCCAAAGCATTATATCGCTCCAGCAAGATGGATGCGCAAAATGTATAAGATTAGGCAGTCCTACATCCCAATATTTCTTTATGTAGAATTAGCCTTTTCACTTGTTATTCTTGCATTTGGGGTAATCAATAGCATCATTTCAATAATTGTTGTTATGAAAACAGGAGATAAAGGCATTGCCGGTGTGTTGGTAATCATTCATGCCAGTTTTCCTATTCTCAACCTGTTCTATTTAGTAATCATGCTAAGGACATTTAGAAAGTCAGAAAGAAACAACCATGAAAACTGATGGGATATACGCTCACTTTCAGACAAGGTATCCATAAAAGGGTAACTGACCCGTGAAAACAATTAGGCGGCGGGGAAGACGTGGACGTACACCTATGACGGCAGCGGAAATATCCTAACTAAGACGGAGTACGCCTATACCACCGGCACCCTCGGTGCGCCGCTGGACACGGTTGCCTACGCCTACGGCGACAGCACGTGGAAGGACCTGCTCACCGCTTACGACGGGCAGACGCTCACCGCGGACACCATCGGCAACCTAACCGACGACGGCACGTGGGAATACACGTGGCAGCACGGTCGGCAGTTGGCGGGCATGACGGACGGAACGACTGCGATCTCCTTCGCCTACAACGCCGACGGACGGCGCGTTTCCAAGGCGGTGGGCGGCGTAACGTACAACTACGTATACGCAGGCTCCACGCTGACGGACGTGACGTGGGGCAACAACTCCCTGCACTTCGTCTACGATGCGCTGGGCGCCTCAGCGGTGGTCTACAACGGCACCACGTATTACTACCTCCGCAACGCCCAGGGCGATATTGTTGGTATCGTTGATACCTCCGGGAATACCGTTGTTTCCTACGCTTACGATGCTTGGGGCAAGCTGCTATCCACCACCGGCACACTGGCCTCCACCTTGGGCGTATACAACCCATTGCGGTATCGTGGCTACTTCTACGACACCGAGACCGGGCTGTATTATCTCATGAGCCGGTACTATAATCCGAGCTGGGGCCGGTTTATCAATGCAGACACAACCGCCGTTCTCACCGCCTCACCTGATAAGGCAAACTGGGATAAGAACCTCTTTGCCTACTGCGATAACAACCCCGTTATGCGGAAGGATGACGGCGGGCAGTTTTGGCATATAATAGCAGGGGCATTAATTGGGGGAATTGCAAATGCAGCGATGACCGCAATTTGTGGAGGTGATTTAGCTTCTATAGGAGTTTCTTTCGCTACAGGGGCGCTTACGGGCGGCCTTGCCGCAGCAGGAATTCCATTTGCAGCATCAATAGCGGTGAATGCTCTTTGTGGAGCGGCGGAAAGTGTTTTTAATGATTTGCACAACGGAGAAGGATATAGCGCAGGAGAAGTAGTTCAACACGCTGTCATAAACGCTGGTACAGCTGCGCTGTTCACGTATGTCTCTGGGCCTTCAACAGGTAAAAAGATGAATCGTCTATACAAAGAAGCGCAGGCTGGGGAAAAATTTTTAAAAGCCGTCGGGACGACGCCCACCGGAAATAGAGCAGCAAAACAAGCCATTGGTACTTATTTTACACAGTTAGGGAGGTTTATTGTCCGTGAGGCAAAACAAGCCGCGATATTTAATACAGCCTCAAAAGCAGAAGCCAACTTGCCATGATAACAGCGAAAGTTATTCGGGGGTGGATTGCTTGAAACGCACAGTCATCCTTTTGCTTGCAGGAATGCTCTTCTGCATAGTCGTTGTTGGCTATAAGTGCTGGAAATATCCTTCGTATGATGCCGCACACGCATCTTGCTATGAGGGAAGATTCATCAAAATTGATTGGGAATACAATTATTTCCGGGCAGCTCCAAAGTACTATGGATTGTTGGAAACAGACGGTAGCGTTTTATTCTATATCCATCCTTTGCTTGTTGGGAGCATAGATGTAACCACACTGGAGAATTCTGTATACAAACCCGTCACAGTATTGTACGACGCGGCAGCCGACAAAAAGGCCTATGGGGCATATCGCGTGTTGGCCATTTCGGAAGATTCAAACGAAATACTGTCTCTCGAAAAAACAAACCGCGTTTTCAAAGAGCAACGCTTGATAGGCATATTCACAGGTGTCGTTGTGTTGATTCCCATAGGAGTTATCGCTTTCTGGCTTATGGAGGACAAACAAAAGAAGAAAAAGAAGCCGAATTGAATGGAACAACACTTATCTCCTACGCCTACAATGCCGACGGGCTGCGGATCAGCAAGGCGGTGGGCGGCGTAACGTACAACTACGTATACGCAGGCTCTACGCTGACGGACGTGACGTGGGGCAGCAACTCCATGCACTTCGTCTACGATGCACTGGGCGCGTCTGCCGTGATCTACAACGGCACCACGTATTACTATCTCCGCAACGCACAAGGAGGGGTTCGTATGCAGGATCTCTTTTCTATAACGATGACCGACGCGCAACTGCAGGCAATGAGCAGTATCGCTCTTGCGCACGTAGGCGACGCCGTATATGAGCTATTGGTACGCGGCTATCTTTGCTGCAACGGTAAAGCCACGGGGAAGGGAATGCACCGGGCGACCGTCGAGTTGGTCTGTGCCGGGCGTCAGGCGGCCTTGAGCCGCGTGATCATGGCACTTCTGACGCCGGAAGAGGCAGACGTTTTTCGCCGCGGACGCAACGCCAACGTTCACGCCGCACCCCACAACGCCTCCATGTCCGACTATCGCTACGCCACCGCGCTGGAGGCGCTTTTTGGCTGGCTGTGGCTGCAGGGAAAAAAGGATCGTTTGCTCTCGCTGTTTGACGCCATGATGGAGGAGGTGCGCTGATGCCGCTGGATGCGATCTGCCTGCAGGCCGTCGTAGCGGAAACGGCCCGTGAAGCGGTGGGAATGCGGATCGAAAAGGTCCAGCAGCCGACCCGCGATCAAGTGGTGTTACAGCTTCGCCACGGCAAGAAACTCCTGCTGTGCGCCAATCCCGGCCAACCAAGACTTCATATGACGGCACTCACCCGTGATAATCCCTCACAGCCGCCTATGTTTTGCATGCTGCTGCGAAAATATCTGCAGGGCGGCGTGATCACCGCTATCGAACAGACCCCGTTGGAACGGGTTGTCACCTTGCGGATCGACGCATCAAGCGAGCTGGGTGAGCGGAGCGTGTATTCACTGGTGCTGGAGCTGTTGTCGCGCCGCGCCAATCTGATTTTGTGCGACGCGAGCGGCAGGATCATCGACAGTCTGCGCCGTGTGGATCTGGAATCGTCTCAAAGCCGGCAGATCCTGCCGGGTCTGTTTTACCGTCTGCCGCCGCAACGGGAGAAGGAATCCCCTCTGTGCGCGGATCGGGACGCGTTTTTCGTACAGCTCTGCCGTGCCCGGCAGGATCTGCCGGCGGACCAGTGGCTGGTGGACACGTTTACCGCCGTTTCACCGCTCCTTGCGCGCGAGATCGTGTATTCCGCTTCGGGCAGTGTGGATACGGCGACCGGCAGTGAACCGGAGCTGCTGTGGGACGCTTTTTACGCATGGCAGAAATCTGTAAAGGAAGAACACTTTACCCCTGTTTTAATAGAACGGGATGGAAAGATGATCGACTTCTACTGTATGCCGATTTCCCAGTACGGTGCCTATGCCGTGTGCCGCAGAATGGATCAGTTCGGCGCGTTGCTGGATTCTTTCTATCAGTTGCGCGAACAGCAGGAACGGGTTCGCGTCCGGGGGCACGAGCTGCTGAAAACCGCTTCAAACGCACGGGACCGACTGCGCCGGAAGCTGGCGGCGCAGGAACAGGAATACGCCAAAACGCAGGAGCGACAAACTCTGCGACGGTACGGTGAACTGATCACCGCCAATCTCTACCGCATGGAACGCGGTCAGACGCGGCTGATAGCGGAAGATTTTTACGAGGAGTCCTGCCCTCAGGTAGAAATACCGCTGGACGGGCGGCTTTCGCCACAGGAAAACGCGGCGCGGTATTTTAAACTGTACACCAAGGCAAAAACAGCACAAGCCGTTCTTGCACAACAGCTTGCTTCCGGCAGCGAGGAACTGCGGTATCTGGAAAGCGTTCTGCAGGAGCTGGAGCTTGCCGAGAGTGAACAGGACTTTTTAGAGATCAGGAACGAGCTGGAGAGCGGCGGTTATCTGCGCTCACGCGGAAAAAAGGCGCTTCAGCGTCCTGCCGGACCGCGGCGCTTTTGTTCTACCGCCGGACTTACCATACTGGTTGGGCGCAACAACCGGCAAAACGACCGACTGACCGGGAAGGACGCCTCCCGAAACGATCTTTGGTTCCACACGCGGTCGATCCATGGCTCTCACGTGATCCTGTGTACCGGCGGCGCACAGCCGGATGAGCAGAGTATCCGTGAGGCCGCCGCGTTGGCGGCGTGGTATTCCCAGGGTCGGCAAACGCCCCGGGTAGACGTGGACTATACTCAGGTGCGCTTTGTGAAAAAAGCGCCCGGCGCCCGTCCCGGTATGGTGCATTACGTGAATTACCAAACGCTGAGCGTGACGCCGGACGGATCGCTGGCAAACCGTCTGGCGGTACGGTAAACAGGTTTAGATGACCGCAGATAAAAACAGTCTCTTCGCCGCATGATACGGACGAAGAGACTGTTTTTATCGCTGTATGCCGGGAGTTATTCCCGATCCATATCCCGGAACAAAAGCGTGATGCACCAGAGCCCGGCGATGCCGACCAGCGTATAGATCACGCGGCTGATGGCGGCTGTCTGACCGCCAAACAGAAATGCCACGCAGTCAAACGAGAACAGTCCGACAACACCCCAGTTCAGCGCACCGACGATCACGAGGATCAAAGCGATCCGATCAATGATTTTCATGTGGAACCCTCCATTCGTATAATCGTGCTTCGCCTGTGCTATCTTTTCCGACACGGTGAAAAATATACGCTCGGTCATTGAAATATTGCGTACAAACAGCTATAATATATACATACCAACACGGAGGAGGACGGAAGGATGGAACAGCGAAACGGTTTTTACAGCGCGAATATCCTGCTGCCAAACGCGGAGAGCATGGAGCGCTGGGCAGTGGTTGCCTGCGACCAGTTTACCTCTCAGCCGGATTACTGGGAGCGAGTGGAGCAGTTTGTAGGCGATGCGCCGTCCGCACTGCGGCTGATTTTGCCGGAGGCACATTTAAAAGCGCCGGACGTGGCGGAGCGGATCCGCGACATCAGGGACAATATGGAACGGTATTTGCAAAACGGCGTCTTTCGGGAACTGCCGTCCTCCATGGTCTACGTGGAACGCCAGCAGTCGGACGGTACGGTTCGCCGCGGACTGGTGGGCATGGTGGATCTGGATTGCTATGAGTATACGCCCGGTAACAGCGCCTTGATCCGAGCCACCGAAGCTACGGTGACGGATCGCATTCCGCCCCGTGCCAGAGTGCGGCGTGACGCGCCGGTGGAGTTGCCCCACGTGATGCTGCTTATTGACGATCCGCAGGGAACGGTGATCGAGCCGCTCTCAGGCGAAGCGGAGAACATGGAAATGCTCTATGATTTTGACCTCATGGAGCAGGGAGGACATATTACCGGCCGTCTGGTGCGGCATGATCAGCAGGAAGCTATTTCAAAGGCGCTTTCGATGCTGTGTGACCGCCGTGTTCAGGAGGAGAAATACGGTTTGGCTGACGCGGCGCCGCTTCTTTTTGCCGTGGGTGACGGGAACCACTCGCTGGCGACCGCCAAAGCCTGTTATGAGGAGAAAAAGGCCGCCGGCGAAGCGGATACGCCGGCGCGCTACGCGCTGGTGGAGGTAGTGAATCTCCACGACCCGGCGCTGGTATTCGAACCGATCCACCGGGTGGTATTCGGCGTGTCGCCGGAGGAACTGCTGTCGGCCTTTCAAAAGGCATATCCCGACGCATATTTCGGCAAAGGAGAAGGACATACCATCGAAGTGGTATACGGCGATCGGGATCTGTTCGTGACGGTGCCGCACCCGAAAAAACAGCTGGCGGTGGCGACGCTTCAATCCTTCCTGGACGCGTATCTGCCGGAACACGGCGGAGAGATCGACTATATTCACGGAGACGACGTAACGCGCCGCCTCGGCTCTCAAACGGGGAATATGGGCTTTTTGCTGCCGGCTTTGGGAAAGGATCAGCTGTTTAAAACCGTCATGGCGGATGGTGTTCTGCCCCGGAAGACTTTTTCCATGGGTCACGCTTGTGATAAGCGGTACTATATTGAGGCGAGGAAGATCGTGTTGTGAAAGCGTTGAATGACGACCGGCGGCGTGATGCTATGCCTGGGGGAACAGTCGTTTATGAGCAGGCGCACGCGAAGGTCAATCTGCTTCTGTCGGTAGGCCGTCTCCGTGAGGACGGGTATCACGATCTGGTATCGGTGATGCAGACGGTGTCTTTCGGAGATACCGTCCGGCTTTCCGCCTGCGATTCGGGCGGCGTCACGCTTCAATGCGCCGGTGTGGAGGTTCCCTGCGGCGCGGAGAATCTCGCCGTGCGGGCGGCGGAAACGTTTTTTGCCCGAACCGGTACGGCGCTTCCCGGCCTGCACCTCACGCTGGAAAAGAAGATCCCCACCCAGGCGGGTCTGGGCGGCGGCAGTGCTGATGCGGCGGCGGTCTTGCGTGGCTTGCGGCGCATCTGCGCGCCGGATCTGCCGTATTCCGCGCTGGAGGAAATGGGCATGGCGCTGGGCAGTGACGTGCCGTTTTGCGTTCGCGGCGGCACGGCAAAGGTGTTGGGAAAAGGGGAGCGCGTACTGCCTCTGCCGCCGTTGCCTGCGGCGTGGTTCGTTCTTGTTAAGCCGCGGGAGGCGTATTCCACCGCCGCCATGTATCAGCGCATCGACCGGGAGCGGCTGTGGGAATCCGGCGGTTGTGATGCGCTGGAAAGCGCCCTGTATTCAGGCGACCTTATCGGCGTATGCCGCGCGATGCACAACACCTTCGAGCGTTGTCTGCCGCAGGACAGTCAGGCGCCGCTGATCGTCCGGCGTCTCCGGGCGCTGGGGGCGGACGGGGCGATGCTCTCCGGCAGCGGAAGCGCCGTGTTCGGCGTTTATTCCGATGAACTGACTGCCCACGCGGCGCTGGCGGTTTTGCACCGGGACTATCCCGATGCGTTCCTTGCCGCACCCGTGGCGCGCGCGGAATGAGCGTATAAAATAGAAAAGAACCGTCTATCCTGTATCTACTTTCACAGGATAGGCGGTGTCTTTATGCATACGAGAAATTCATTTAAGCGGCACCTTCGGTACGGGGAGATCGCCCTGCTTTTTGCGCTTGCCGCAACGCTCGTCTGGGGTGCGGTGACGGAGCGGAGGCAGGAGGATCTTGCGGAAAAGACTGTCCGCCTCCACGTGATCGCCCATTCGAACGGGGCGGAGGATCAGGCGCAAAAACTGCTGGTGCGCGACAGGGTCCTGGAGATGGCGGAGGAGCTCCTCCGATCCAGCCGCGACGCGGCACAGGCACGGGAAGCGTTGCGCTGTGCCTTGCCGGAGCTGCAACAGGCGGCGCAGGAGACGCTGAAAAGCGCCGGCTGTGACCATGCGGTGCATACCTATTTGGAGTGCACGGCGTTTCCCCGGAAGAGCTACGAGGGGTTCGCCCTGCCGGCAGGAGAGTATACGGCGCTGCGTGTGGTGATCGGCGACGGCGGCGGCGCGAACTGGTGGTGCGTCGTATTTCCGCCGCTTTGTAACAACGCCGCTATCGATCTTCGGGAAGCCGCCGTTTCCGCCGGCTGGGGATCGCCGGAGGTATCGCTGGTCACGCAGGAGAACGAATCGTACGCTCTGCGATTTCGCTGTATCGAGCTGTGGGAGACCCTGCGGCTCTGGCTTGGAAAAAAATAGCGTATTGGAAGCCGGACACGACGGTTTGCCGCCTGCAGGCGGGGAAAGCGCCGTGCCCGGCGGCTTCCGTTTCACCGGGTCGCCGTTGACGGAATTTTGCTTGTATTTTTCTTTAGAATTTGGTATAATCTAAAAAATGATAATTTGGCGGCATAGGAGCGTTTGATTTGGGATATATCAAGGATTTGCTGGATGCGTTGGATCTTAGTTCGCTGCTGTCGCTTCTCATGCGGCTCGGCTCGGTATTGCTGTGTCTTTGCGTGCACGAATCGTGTCACGCGCTTTCCGCGTACGCGCTGGGCGATCCCACGGCGAAACGTGCTCACCGCATCACCTTGAACCCCCTGCGGCATATCGACTGGCTCGGCTTTGCCATGCTGGCGGTGGCAGGGTTCGGCTGGGCAAAGCCGGTGCCGGTGGATCCGTCGTATTTCAAAAAGCCGAAGCTCGGCATGGCGCTGACGGCGCTGGCAGGTCCCGTGTCGAATCTTTTGCTGGGATTCCTGCTTCTTTTGGCGGTAAAGGTCAGTTGGAACGCCTCCGGCGACTCGACAGCGACCGCGTTTTTGTTGAATACGGCGCTTCTGTCCACGGGTCTGGGGCTTTTCAATCTGGTGCCGATCCCGCCGCTGGACGGCTCAAAGGTGCTATTTGCCCTTTTGCCGGACAAACAGTACCGTTTCGTATTGCAGTACGAGCGGTTCGGTATGCTGTTGTTGCTGGTGCTGGTAGTGGCAGGGGTGGGAAGCTCCGCCCTGCGTACGGTAATTTACGCGGTATTTGACGGTATGTGCCGCTTGGCAGGTTTTTAGTACGCCTGAAAGAGGTGAGAGGTTGGACAATCCGATTTTCAAGCTGGAAAAAGTGGTGCAGGGCAAGGGAGATGAGGCGCTTCAGGATTTTGAAGGGCCGCTGGATCTGATCTTGTTCCTGCTCAGTAAGAATAAAATCGAGATCCAGGATATCCCCATTGCGCTCATACTGGATCAGTACCTTGCGTATCTGGAACAGCGCCAGCGTATGGATCTGGAGATCGCCAGCGAGTTTATCACCATGGCGGCGCATTTGATGTACATCAAGACGCGGATGCTTCTCTCCATTGAGGATGAGGAGGCGCAAAGTGAGATGGACGCCCTGATCCAGTCGCTGGAGGCGCGCAAGCGCGATGAGATCTATCAGAAGATCCGGCTGCTGACGGAGAAAATGGCGCCCCTGGGTGAGTACGGGCGTAATATCTTCACCAAGAACCCGGAGCCGGTACGGCACGGGAAGATCTACGAATACGATCAGGATCGCGGCGATCTGGTGCTTGCCATGCAGGAGGTGCTGGATCGGCAAAACGGTCTTTCACAGCCGCCGTCCTTATCGGCGTTTGAGGAGATCGTGCGGCGTGAGCCGTACTCCGTGGAGAGCAAGGCACGGGAACTGTTTGCACGGTTGAAGACGGGCGGCATAACGCGCTTTTTGCTTCTATTTAAGGGCAGTCACAGCCGCAGCGAGCTGGTGGCGACGTTTATGGCGGTGCTGGAGCTTTGCCGCAGTCGTGTGATTCGTCTGGTCGGCTCCGCCACCGATTGTACGGTGCGCTGTGAAGGCGAACTGCCGGACGAACTGAATTTTGAGTAAAGAGAGAGCAGTATGGATAATCTGGAAATGAAAGAGATCGAGTCTGCCGTTGAGGGAATCCTGTTCGCCTCCGGCGAGCCGGTGCATATCGACCGTATCTGCATGGCACTGGAGATGGATCGTCCCACCGTGGAGCTTGTATTGCAGCGTTTGAGCGATCATTACAGTTTTGAGCGGCGCGGCGTGCGCCTTTTGCGGATGGAGGACAGCTATCAGCTCTGCTCCGCGCCGGACTATGCTGAGGTGATCCGCAAGGCGTTTGAGATCCGTAAGCCTGCCAAATTGAGTCAGCCGGCGCTGGAGGTGCTGACCATTATCGCTTACTATCAGCCGACCACGCGTTCCTATGTGGATCAGATTCGCGGCGTGGACAGCTCCTATACGGTCGGCTTACTGCTGGACAGGCATTTGATCGAGGAATGCGGCAGATTGCAGGTTCCGGGTCGTCCGCACCTGTATCGCACCACAAAAGCGTTTTTACGGGCGTTTCACATCAACTCGCTGGACGAGCTGCCTGAGATGCCCGGTCTGGAGACCGATGGGCAGATGCGCCTTGATGAAAACGGCTCCGTGGTAGACGACGTGTCGCCTGCCGAGCGTTCCGGCGAAGATTTGGCTGAGTAAAACCGCGACAGGCGGAAGGAAGGGGGCGTGCATCGATTGATCTGGCTATGGATCACAGGCGGCGTCGTGTTGCTGCTGACAGCGGCGGCGCTTATCCCGCTGGGCGTACGCGCCTCCTTCGGTGATGAATTCCGTTTGCAGGCAACGGTCGGATGGATCCGCCTGCAATTGATACCGCCCCCCGAAAAAACCTCCGGAACGAAAGAGAAAAAAGACGGAAAGAAGGAGCCTTCTAAGCCGAAAACCCGGCGCAAACTTACTTTTGCCGAGCTTCGCCAGGGGAGCGGCATCCTGTGGGCGGCGGCAAAAAAGGCGCTTAGAAAAACGCGCCGCCATTTGAAGATCCATCCGTTTTCCCTGTCCGTTTGTTTCGGCGGCAGCGCCGATCCCCCCGGGGCGGCGGAACTGTACGGCTGGGCGGATACCGCCGTATGGACGGTGATGCCCCAACTGGAGCGGTTGACCCGTATGCCCGATCCCCGCGTTCATCTGGAGGTGGACTACGGAAGCGACGCCACTCGCGTGCAGGGCGAATTCGGCGCGCGAATGCGTCTGGGCGTACTGCTGGTTATCCTGCTGACCTTTGGCATTCCGGCTCTGCGCTGGTATGCGGAAATCCAGGCCTCACGCGAAGACCGTAAACCGATCGAAGAACAAGTGCAAAACAATAAAGGAGAATGACCATGGAAAAGAACGAGAAGAAGAACGGCGGTTTGCCGGAGCTGATGGAGACCTCTATGAGTAAGATTCGGGAGATGGTGGATTCCAACACCATCATTGGTGAACCCATCGTCACGCCGGACGGCGTGACCCTTATTCCCGTTTCCCGTTTGAGCTTCGGCTTCGGCTGCGGCGGCGGTGATTACGGGAAGGACAGTCAAGGCAAGTTCGGCGGCGCAAGCACCGCCGGCGTGAAGGTAGAGCCGGTGGCGTTTCTGGTGGTAAAAGACGGCGTGACCCGTGTACTGCCTGTGTCGCTGCCAGCGGTGACTACGGTGGATCGTGTCGTAGAGCTGGTGCCGCAGGTGTTGGACCGGGTGGAGAACTTCATTGAAAAGCGCAAGGCGGATAAAGACGCCTTCTGATGGAATATACTGGGATCATCGAATCAGGAAAGGGTGATCCCATGGGTAGACGATGGGGGGCGTTTTGCTGCGCCGCGTTAGTGCTGATCTCGCTGATCCCCTGCCGTGCGGAGGCAGTGGCGGTT
>DBWU01000049.1:169-5262 GCA_002309395.1 Oscillospiraceae bacterium UBA1230 | reverse complement strand
GATCGCCAGCACCACAAAGATCATGACGGCGCTTGTGGTGCTGGAATCCGCGCAGCTGAGCGATACGGTGGAGATCACCGCCGCCCATATGACGGAAGGCTCCTCCATGTATCTGTGCCCCGGTGAAACGGTACGTGTGGAAGAGCTTCTCTACGGACTTTTGCTTTGCTCCGGCAACGACGCGGCACAGGCGCTGGCGGATCACTGCGGCGGCACGGAGCGGTTCGTACAGCGGATGAACGCCAAGGCGGCATCGCTGGGTATGGCGGACACGGTGTTTGAAAACCCCAGCGGCCTCGACGGAGTGCGCCACTATTCCACCGCCGGAGACATGGCGCGCCTTGCGTCGGCGGCGGTGAAGAACCCCACCTTTTTGCGGATCTGCTCCACCGTCAGCGTGCAGATCGGCGGCCGCACAATGAAGAACCACAACCGCCTGTTGCGCGATATCGAAGGCTGTATCGGCTTGAAAACCGGTTACACGCGCGCCGCCGGGCGGACACTGGTGAGCTGTGTGCGGCGCAACGGGCGGTGCCTTGTGGCGGTCACACTGCAAGACGGAAATGACTGGCTCGATCATGCCGCGCTTTACGAATACGGCTTCGGCGGATAACACGGATCGAGCAGCCGGCGCGGAGGGAACGATTGATGGAACGACTGCAAAAGATCATAGCGTCATCGGGTCTCTGTTCCCGTCGCAGTGCCGAGGAACTCCTGCGGCAAGGTCGGGTGTTCGTCAACGGGCGAGAGGCAACGATAGGCGACAGCGCCGATCCGGCGCACGACCGTATCGAAGTGGACGGTGCGCCCCTTCCTGCAGCGCCGCGGCAGGTATACGTCATGCTCCACAAGCCGGCAGGTTACGTGACCACGCTATCCGACGAGTTCGGGCGTGCCAATGCCGCAGAGCTGGTATCGTCCTGCGGCGTTCGCGTTTATCCCGTCGGGCGGCTGGATCGAGACTCGGAGGGGCTGCTGCTCTTTACCAATGACGGCGCGCTGGCGCATACCCTGTTGCACCCGCGCCACGAGGTGAATAAAGTGTACCGCGTTACGGTTCGCGGTGAGTTAAGCGACGCGCAGGAGCGACTTTCCCGGCTTCGTGAGTTGGACGGTGAGCCGATCGCCCCGGCACAGGTGGCGCTGTTGGAGCATCAGGGAAACAGGGCGCTTTTGTCCGTTACTATCCATCAGGGGAAAAAGCGGCAGGTGCGCCGTATGTGCGCCGCCGTAGGTCTTACGGTGGAGCGGCTGGTGCGCGTACAGGAAGGCCCGCTTTGTCTGGGTGACTTGGAGCCTGGCAAGTGGAGATACTTGACAGATATTGAAATTAAAAGTTTGAAGGGGGTTCAGTGCCGTGAAAAATGACGTATTACACCGTATTCGTACCGGCAGGGACGCCTTTTCAAAAGGGCAAAAACGAATCGCCACCTTCGTGCTGGAAAACAGCGATAAGGCGGCGTTTATGACCGCCAGCCGCCTGGGTCAGGCGGTGCAGGTGAGTGAATCCACCGTGGTGCGTTTTGCCGCGGAGCTTGGCTATGACGGCTATCCACAGATGCAGCAGGCTTTGCAGGAGCTGATCCGCGGTCAACTGACCTCTGTTCAGCGCATCCGCGCCTCCGACGAGCGGATCCGCGGCGTGGACACGGTGGCGGAGGTGATGCAGCGTGACGTGGACAGTATTCACGCCGCCATCGCCCAGATCGACCGGCAGGAGTTCTCCCGGGTAGCGGAAATGCTGACAGGAGCGGAGCGGATCTACATTTTAGGCGTTCGTTCCTCCTCGTTTTTGGCAGGCTATCTGAATTTCTACCTGCACCTTGTGTTCAAAAACGTGATTCTGGTGCAGAATACCGCCGCCGGCGAGATCTATGAACAGTTGGTACATATCGGAAAAGGAGACGTGCTGGTGGGTATCAGCTTTCCGCGCTATTCCATTATGACGGTCAATGCGGTCAATTACGCCCATGAGCGCGGCGCGGACGTGGTGGCGATCACCGACAGCAGTCTCTCGCCTTTGTGTGCCGCCGCCACAGCGACGCTGATGGTTCGCAGCGATATGATCTCCTTCGTGGATTCCATGGCGGCGCCCCTGAGCCTTTTAAACGCGCTGATCGCCGAGGTGGGGCGGCGCTGTAAGGAGGACGTGGCGGCGACGTTTGACGAGATGGAACGCGTATGGCAGGCAAACAGTGTATTCAGGCAGGCGGAAGATGCGTAAACGAATCGTTGTGATCGGCGGCGGCGCCGCAGGTTGTATGGCGGCGATCAGCGCCGCGTCCTGCGGCGGTTCGGTAACGCTGCTGGAACCCAACGAACGGTTGGGGAAAAAACTGAACATCACCGGCAAGGGTCGGTGCAACGTTACCAACGACTGCCCCGTGGAGGAGCTTTTGCGCCATATTCCGGGTAACGGGCGGTTTTTATACGGCGCCATGTATCGCTTTACGCCGCAGGATGCGATGGCGTTTTTCCGTGATGCCGGCGTTCCGTTGAAAGTAGAGCGCGGCAATCGCGTGTTTCCCGTTTCGGACCGCGCGTTTGATATTTCCGCGGCTTTGGAGCGTCAGCTTCGCGCCAACGGTGTGTGCCTTCTGCGTGACCGGGCGCAATCCCTGATCATCGAGGACGGGCGCGTAACGGCGGTAACAGGACAGAGGCAGACGTATCCTGCCGAGAGTGTGATCCTCGCCACCGGCGGCGTGTCATATCCTGCCACCGGCTCTACCGGAGACGGCTACCGGATCGCTGCCGCCGCCGGACATACTGTTGCGGCGCCCCGTGGGTCTCTTGTGCCGTTGGAGAGCGACGACAATGACTGCCTTCGTTTACAGGGGTTGACGCTGAAAAACGTGGCGGTTTCCGTATCGAACGGCAAGGGAAAGACCGTCTACTGCGATATGGGAGAGATGCTCTTTACCCATTTCGGCGTATCAGGACCGCTGATCCTCTCCGCCAGTGCCCACCTGCGGCGCTGGGACGGTGAGCGGTATACGCTGCATATCGATCTGAAACCGGCGCTGGACGGACAAAAGCTGGAGGAACGCATCCTCCGGGATATTGCCGCCGCGCCCAACCGGGAGTCCGGAGGTTTGCTTGCCGGACTTGCCCCCCACAGCATGGCGGAGGTGCTTTGCCGCCGCCTGGGCTGGACAGGGAGGGAAAAGCTCCATTCCCTCCGGCGTGAACAGCGCAAGGCGCTGATTGCTCTTTTGAAGGATTTTACCGTATCGCTGACAGGTCCGCGCCCCGTGGAGGAGGCGATCGTCACCGCCGGCGGCGTGTGCGTCGGGGAGGTACAGCCGAATACCATGGCGTCCAAACTGGTACAGGGTCTCTATTTTGCCGGTGAAATTCTGGACGTGGACGGTTATACGGGCGGATTCAATTTGCAGATCGCGTGGGCAACGGGACATCTGGCCGGTGTCAGCGCCGCGCAGGAATAAAGGAGAAAAACCATGAGCGTATATTCTATTGCGATCGACGGGCCGTCCGGCGCCGGTAAGAGCACGCTGGCAAAGGAGATCGCCGCGCGGCGCGGCATCGTTTACGTGGATACCGGGGCGATCTACCGCACCATCGGATATTACATGTTTGAAAACGGCATTGACCCCAAAGACGCGGAGTCTGTCACGGCGGCACTTCCGGCGATCAAGGTAGACATGGCGTATCACAGCGACGGCATCCAGCACATGTTTTTGAACGGACGGGACGTGACATCCGAGATCCGATTGCCGCAAATCTCCATGTACGCATCCGACGTGTCGGCGATCCCGGCGGTACGCGCGTATTTACTGGAGATGCAACGGGATATGGCACGGCGTACCAGCGTGATTATGGACGGGCGGGACATCGGGACGGTGGTTCTGCCCGACGCGGACGTGAAAATATTCCTCGTAGCGGACGTGAAGGAGAGGGCTCGTCGCCGCACGCGAGAGCTGGCGGAGCGCGGCACGCCCCGTCCCTATGAACAGGTCCTGCAGGAGATGGAGGAGCGTGACTGGAACGATACGCACCGTGCCACGGCGCCCCTTCGCCCGGCGGAGGACGCTGAAACGGTGGATACCACGGAGTTGAATTTTCAGGAAAGTCTGGCGCGTTTGCTATCGCTGATCGAAAGGAAGTTGGGAGTATGAGCAACAGGTACTATGAAAAAGTACACGATATGTTTCACCGCATGGTACTGTTTCTTCACCCGGTGGATCTCGCCGGCGTGGAGAACATTCCGGAGGATCAGCCGGTGGTTCTGTGCGCCAACCATTCCGGGTGGATGGACCCCGTATTGCTGATCGCCGTGCTGCGGCGAAACTTTTCCATGCGGATCATGGCAAAAAAGCAGCTTTTTTCCATACCGCTGGTCGGCTCGTTTATCCGCAATATGGGCGGTTTTCCCGTAGACCGGGGGAATTCCGACGTTTCTGCGGTGAAAACGGCGATCCAGACGCTGAAGGATGGGAAGAACCTGCTGATCTTCCCGGAGGGTACCCGTGTACGCAAACCCGGTTCCGTCCGTGCCAAAGCAGGTGCCGCCATGATCGCCATCCGTTCCGGTGTGTCGATGCTGCCGGTCTATATCGGGCGGAATCAGCGGCTCTTTAACCGTATTCCCATCCGCTTTGGCAAGCCGTTCCTTCCCAAGTATTCCGGCAGAAAAGGCACGGCGGAGGAGTATCAGGCAAATGCCGACGAAGTTTTGCGCCGGGCGTATGAGCTGGGAGGTCTCTGATGAAGACCGTATTAGCCAAAAGCGCCGGTTTTTGCTACGGTGTGGAGCGGGCCGTGACGCTGGCGGAGCAGACCGCCCGCGATACGGGCGGCTGTGTGATGCTGGGCAGTATCATCCACAACCGGCAGGTGGTGGATGAGTTACGCCGTCTGGGTGCCCGTCAGGTAGATTCACCGGACGAGATCCGTCCGGGCGAGCCGGTTTTGATCCGCGCCCACGGAGAGCGGAAGGAAACGATCGCCCGGCTGCGTTCAATGGGCGTTCCGCTGGTGGACGCCACCTGTCCCAACGTCCTGCGCGTTCAGCAGATCGTGGCGGGTGCAGATGCGGAGGGCCGCACGGTCGTCGTGATCGGCGAGCCGGA
>DBWU01000049.1:0-142 GCA_002309395.1 Oscillospiraceae bacterium UBA1230 | reverse complement strand
TTTTCCTTGTGCGCAAGCGCTTCTTTCATGGCTCAATGAGGACGCGACGCGGCGCGATCTGCCGATCACGGCGGTGGCGCAGACCACCTGTATCCGCTCAATTTGGGAAAGTTGCTCAGAAATTTTAAAAAAAGAGTGTACA
>DBWU01000008.1:288-6881 GCA_002309395.1 Oscillospiraceae bacterium UBA1230 | reverse complement strand
CACGGCCGCCGCGGATCATGACCACGGAGTGCTCCTGCAGGGAATGTCCTACGCCGGGGATGTACGCGGTCACTTCATAACCGTTCGTCAACCGGACACGGGCGATCTTACGCAGCGCGGAGTTCGGCTTCTTGGGGGTCGCCGTTCTCACCGCCGTGCAGACGCCGCGCTTCTGAGGAGAGGAAAGATCCGTTTCCTTGTTCTTCAGCGTGTTGAGGCCCTTCTGCATCGCGGGGGAGTTGGACTTGTAGGTAGCCGCCTTCCGCCCTTGCTTGACCAGCTGATTAAAAGTAGGCATGCGAATAGACTCCTTTCTTGTAATTTTTCGGGATCGCTCCCTATATTTTCCACGGAATAAGCGTTTTTATTCCGGAAAAACCGTCACGCCGCATGGACAATGCCGCGACTTCCGCCGCGGCACAGGCTGTCCCTTCTTGCCGTTGGCATGGCAAAACTCGCGGAACACGCCACGCAGAATGAGATTATATCATAGCTCACCATGCCAGTCAAGAAAAAAATATAGATTTTTTACGCGTTGCCGCCGGTCACAGCCTCACGTACTGTCCGGCGGCATAACCGCGCTGTCCGTTATATTCCACGGCGTACCAGTCGCCCCACTGTCCGCAAACCGTCAGCACCGCGCCGTTGGGCATACGCGCCAGCACCGCCGAAGCCGTGGAGGGCGCCGCGCGGAGATTCAGCGCGCCGCCGGAGGTGGTCACCGTGCCGGTCTGGTTCATGCATACGTCCACGAACGGGATGCCGAAGTATTCCGTCAGCGCCTGCACCAGTGCTTTGGCGATGGACACCACGTGGCTTTCGATCCATAATGCGTCCGCCATATTGTCGTGGTAGCCGATCTCCACCAGCACCGCCGGCATACGGGGTTGACGCACCTCGCCCAGCGCCGTGGTAGAACGCGTGAGCGCCAGATCCGGCAGAGGATAGATCTGACGGAGCGATCGGATGATCAGCTCCGCGCCGCGCTGTCCGTTGACGGAACCGGGATAGTAGAAGGCGATGATGCCACGGGCGGATCCGGCGTCGGCGCCGCTGCCGGAGGCGTTGGAGTGGAGCGCCAGATAGAAGTCCGGGTTGTCCCGGTTTCCCTGCCGGATGGATTCCGCCGCCGTCATGCCGGGGGAATTACGGGTATAGCGGATACCGCTGGCGCGCAGATACGGTTCCATGGCGTCGGCGATCTGGTTCATCCAGTACTCCTCACTGCCGCTGCCGGTGATATAGGGGTTATACTCCTGGGTGGACGGGCTTAAATATACACTGGGCACAAAAATGGCTCCTTTCGGCTTGTCGTTCTGCCCCAGTGTATGGCGCTTCGCCCGGCGGCGTGACGCGCGGCACGCCCCGAAAAGAAGAAACAGGCTGACGGAAGCCGTCAGCCTGCTCTTAACAGGAACTCTTACGCCAAAAAGCCGTTGAGGATCGTCTCCTCCGCCTCCTCCGGCGTTAAACCCAGCGTTTCCAGCTTCAAAAGCTGATCGCCGGCGATCTTGCCGATGGCGGCCTCGTGGACGAGCTGTGCGTCGGTACAGTTGGCGGAGATGGCAGGGATGGACTGCACCTTTGCCTCTCCCATGATGATGGAATCGCACTGAACGTGTCCGAAACAGGCGCTGTTGCCCACCATTTTGGGATAAAACACCTGCCGCGACTGATCCTGCGCCACGGATCGGGAGATCACCCTGCCCCGTGCGCCGGCGCCGTTGAGCCGGATCTCCATCTCGCTTTCCGCCGTCTGGTTTCCGTGGGTCAACAATCGCTCCGTAACCACCACTTCACTGCCGGCTTCGCAGACGAACTGCGTTTCCCTGCGGGTGGAGTCAATGCCCCGGATCTGCACCGTGTCCATCTGCATGACCGAACCCTCGCCCAGATAGACCACGGTCTTGGGATTCATCACGTTTTTGCCGGTCTGTTCCGGCGCGTTCTCACCGTAGTGCTTCTCGGAATAATGCACACGGCTGTTCTTCCCGATATAAAAGGTATGCACGCCGTCATGGCGGCTCTCGTCACAGCCGGCGTTGTGGATGCCGCACCCTGCCACGATCTCCACGTCGCAATCGTCGCCCACGTAGAAATCGTTATACACCATCTCCGATAGACCCGTCTTGCTGATGATGACGGGGATATAGCACTTCTCGCCCCGGGTGCCGTTTTGGATCCGGATATCGATCCCGGGCTTGTCCTCCTTGCCGGTGATGGCGATATGCTCCGTGGACTGCCGCGCCTCACAGCCGCTGTCCTTGCGGATATTCAATGCCCCTGCCGGTTTGCCGGTCAGATCGGCGATCTTCTCCAGCAGCTTCGCGTCAATTTCCGTGATCATTCCGACCGCTCCTTTCTGCCGATAACGGGGCAGGCGCCCGTGGTATTGGCTAAAATCAGCGGAAAGATCTCTTCCGTACTGCCACGGTTGGTAATGCCTCCGCCCGATACCACCACGATCTCATCCGCCAGACGGATGATCCGCTCCTGATGGGAGATGATGACCATGGTATGCTCCTTGCGGCGGTGGAGCTGTTCAAACGTCTCCGTGAGCCGCGCAAACGACCACAGGTCGATACCTGCCTCCGGCTCGTCGAAGATCATCAGCGAACTGCCCCGTGCCAGCACGGTGGCGATCTCAATGCGCTTGACCTCGCCGCCGGAAAGAGAGGTATCCACTTCCCGGTCCAGATAGTCGTTGGCGCAAAGACCCACCTGCGTGAGATAGGCGCAGCAGCGGTCCTTGGTCAGCTTCTCACCGCCGGATGCCAACTGCAGCAGCGTTTGCACCGTGATGCCTTTGAACCGGGGCGGCTGCTGAAACCCGTAGCTGATGCCCCGCCGGGCGCGTTCCGTGATATCCAGCTCCGTAATATCCTCGCCGTTATAGAGAACCTGTCCCTCCGTGGGGCGGACAAGACCCATGATGATCTTTGCCAGCGTCGTCTTGCCGCCGCCGTTGGGTCCTGTAAAAACCACCAGCTCCCGGTCGGGAATCGTCAGGTCGATATGTTTCAATATCTCCAGCTCACCGTCCGGTGTGCCGACGCGATAGGAGACGTTTTTCAGTTCCAGCATGAGATCACTCCCCATAAAACTCTCTCGACAAGTCGGTATGATACCAGAAACGGCAGCAAAAAGCAAGTGCCGCGGCGCCGCACCTTTTCACGCCCCGGCGCATACAATGGAAAAAAGGAGGCGATCGTATGACCGAACGACCGATGATGGATGAGCGCCGCGCCGAAGAGGTGTGGCGCCGCGTTGCGCCGGAGCTGGATCCCTACCCGGAAACGCGGCACAAGAACGAGGGGCGTCGTCCGCCGGATCCGCCGTTTATGCGTCCCAAGCCGCCGGAGGACGGACAGGGAGCGCATCTCACCCGTGAGATCACCGAGCCGGAGGCGCTATCGCACGCTATTACCGCCGAGCAGGCGCAACAGCGCGAACTGCGGCGCCTGTCCCGCCGCGTACCTGCCGCCGACCGCGCCGCGCTGGAGCGGCTGGCGGCGCAGACCGGGCACTGTGTCCGGCGGCTGATGAGCGTGTGCTGTATCCTCAACGACGGGCCCTGCCGCCGCGCTGCGCCGCCGAGACCGGAAGCGCCCGGTGGAACGGTGGTGTCGCAGTTGGGACAGCAGTACCGCCGGATACTCCGTGCCGCCGATCAGTACGGGCGCTGGGCCCAATCCGCGGACGATCCCGTGCTCAAAGAGGCGCTGGAGGAACTCTCCGCCGTGAAGCGCCGCCATGCCCGTACTATTCTCCATCTGCTGGAGGATATCCTCTGACAGCTTATCCCGTACGTCGCCCGTTTAGACAGAAAAACCCTCCGGCGTAAGCGCCGGAGGGTTTTATATCGTCGTTTATTCCATGGAGATAATATAGTAGTATACCGGCTGACCGCCCGGAAGGAGCGACAGCTCGCAGTCGGGACAGGCATTGCTGAAAACCGCGGCGGCCTCTTCCGCCTCCTCCCGGCTGACGCCCTCGCCGTAAAACACGGTGAGGAACTCCGCGCCCTTTTCCGCCGCCAACTGCGCCAGACGCTCCAAAAGACTGTTCAACTGCCGGTCGGTACCCAGCAGTTTGCCGTCCAACAGCGCCAGATAGTCGCCTTCGTTGATGGCAAAGCCGTCAAAGTCCGAGTTGCGGGCGGCATAGGTGATTTGAGCGGTGGTCACGTTTCCGGCGGCGTCGGTCATCGCTTGGGCAAGAACGGCGGCGTCCGGCTCGTCGGGATCCACGCTCATCATGGCGGCGATTCCCTGGGGCACCGTGGCGGTGGGGATCACCACGATCTCCTTATCCGTCAGACCCACGCACTGCTGTGCCGCCATAATGATGTTCTTATTGTTCGGCAGGATGAACACCACCTCGCTGGGCGTCTGCTCCACCTCCCGGAGGATCGACTCGGTAGAGGGATTCATGGTCTGTCCGCCGGACACGATACGGTCCACGCCCAGATCACGAAACGCCTCCGCCAGACCGTCGCCTGCGCAGACCGCCAAAAAGCCGTACCGCTTCTCCGGCGTCGCGGGCGCGGACGATTCCAGCGCCTCGTCCGTCAGCTCGTCGGCGCTGATGGGCTTGCGCCCTGCCGCCATATCCTCCGCCTGGATCCGCATATTCTCGATCTTGGCAACCTCCAGCGTGCCGTATTTCTGGGATTCCGTCAGCGCCGCGCCGGGATTGTCGGTATGTACGTGGACCTTGAACGCCTCCTCGTCCTCACTGATGATGAGGGAATCGCCGATACTGTCCAGATACATCCGCAGAGGCTCCAGCGAACGTGGCTCCGTTTTCCGCACGATATATACCGTGTCAAAGGTAAAGGTGATGTCCTCGTCGCCTAAGGCGGCAAAATCCGCCTTGTCGCCCACTTCCTCCGGCGTTTCGGGGATCTCCTCGCCCTGCAGACTGCGGAGCATGCCCTCTAAAATGATAAGGTACCCCTTGCCGCCGGCGTCTACCACACCCGCTTTTTTCAGCACCGGGTTCATGTTCGTGGTCTCCGCAAGCGTTACGTAGCCGGTTTTGATCGCCTCGGAGAGTACGTACGCCGCGTCGCCGTTCTCCTGCGCCGCCTCCAGCGCACGCTTCGCCGCCAGACGGGACACCGTCAGCACCGTGCCCTCCGCCGGTTTCATCACGGCGCTGTACGCCGTCGCCACGCCCTCGTCCAGCGCCTGCGCCAAACGGACGCCGTCCGCCTCCGCAAGACCCTTGAAGGACTTGGACATTCCCCGGAACAGCAGGGACAAGATGACGCCGGAGTTCCCCCGGGCGCCGCGCAGCAGAGCCGAAGCCGCGATCTTTGCCGCCTGCTCCAGCGAGGCCGGCTCCGCCCGGCGCAGTTCGGCGGCGGCGGTCTGGATGGTAAGGCTCATGTTGGTGCCGGTATCCCCGTCCGGCACGGGAAAAACGTTCAGGTCGTTGATCGCCTGTTTTTGTGCCGTGATGCAGGCGGCGCCGAAAAGCACCATTTGCTTGAACGCGCCGCCGGTGATTCTTTCTGTCATCGCTTCCATCTCCTTCGGCGTATTCAAACCTGCGGCACGGTGATGGAGTCCACGCATACGTTCACGTCGCGCACCTCCACACCCGTATTCTTACTGACCATATACTTGACCTCGCTCATGATGGAACGGCACACAGCGGTGATGTTCACGCCGTTTTCCACAATGATGTGCAGTTCGATGGACACGGTACCTTCCTGATTATACGTCACCTTTACGCCCTTGCTCATGGCTTCCGGGCGCAGCAGGTGCACCAGACCGTCCTTCATACTGCGGTACGCCATGCCCTTAACGCCGAAGCAGTTGGTGGCGGCAGCACCGGTGATGGTGGTAAACACGGCGTTGCTGATGGTGATCTCGCCCCGTGCTGTCTGAACCTTGATCATACGATGAAACTTCCTTTCTTCGAGGATGTGATTCATAAACGGATTCAGTTTATTATATACCTATTTTCGCCGGATAACAAGTCTAAAAATCCCGCCGCCGGCAATTGAGCCTTCTTTCGCCGCCGCCACGCAAAAAACTCCGCCGGAACCGCTTCGTTCCGGCGGAGTCCGCTTATTAAAAAGCCTCGCAGAGTTCGCGTCCGCAGACGCGAAGATATCTGATTATTTTTCCCGACGACATGTGCGTCAGGAAAAATACTTCTCGCCGTTTCGAGTGTACGAGCACAGCGAGTGCGCGAGAAACGGCGCAATCCTGCTCACATGAAATGGCAAAGCCATTTCATGTGAAATCAGTTTGGGTGGTACTGGGAGCAGGTGCACTTCTTCCATTTCAACCCGCTGCCGCAGGGGCAGGGATCGTTGCGGCCGATCTTGGTGACCTTCTTGGGCTGCTTCTTCACGGTGCCGTCGCCGCCCACGTTTTCGGTGATGCCGGTGGCCACCCGCTGGCGCTTGACCTCCTCGTCCTTCTTCAGCCGCACGGAGTACAGGCGGCGCACGGTCTCCTCCTGGATGGCGGCCACCATCTCCTCGAACATCTCCAGGGATTCCTTCTTGTAGGCGATGACGGGGTCAGTCTGGGCGTAGGCCCGCAGGCGGATGCCCTGGCGCAGGTCGGTCATGG
>DBWU01000008.1:0-160 GCA_002309395.1 Oscillospiraceae bacterium UBA1230 | reverse complement strand
GAGAGCTGCTCCTCGTTGACGCGGACGGTGTATTTGGGGAAGTAGAGGCCCTCCACGTTGTGCAGCAGATCCCGGCACTGGGACATATCCAGGTGAGGCATGCCGCCGAAGGCGGAGTGGACCTGGTGGGAGAGGGCGGTGTGCATCATGTTCATGATGA
>DBWU01000063.1:49837-50456 GCA_002309395.1 Oscillospiraceae bacterium UBA1230 | reverse complement strand
GAGTATGCCGCCAACGGCTGCTACGTGTTTGACTGGGCGACCAACTATCAGCCCGATGTGGATAACTATCGCGCCGGCATCGTGTCTGCTCTGAACGCCTACTGCGCCGACCAGACCGATGCAAACTGGGAGACTGTCCGCACCGCTATCGTGAACGGCTGGGCCACCGCCTATAAAAACACCCACTAAGCGGCATAGCTGACAATTCCATTATCAAAAACGGGGCGGNNGATTTCGCCCGCCCCGTTTCTCTATGATCGCCATCGTTCAGCGCAGGAGCTGGACGGGGCGCAAAAAGTGTGTAAGGGGAGATGATCGCGTTGAGAAAAAGGAGAATCGGCATCAGCAACTCCATGACGCGCGCCAAGCGAATCTGGTCGCCGCTGTTTGTAGGACCTGTGGTGGCGGCGTTTGCCATCGGATTTGTCTGGCCGTTTTTGCAGGGCATTTACCTGTCTTTCTGCCAGTTTCGTTTGATTCGAGATGCAAAATTCATCGGCTTTGGCAACTATCTCAAAGCATTACAGGACAGCAACTTTGTCCGCTCATTCTGGTACACGGGTCTGTTTGCCATCACCTCGCTGGTGCTTATTAACGTGCTGGCGTTTGCCGTGGCCTA
>DBWU01000063.1:8607-49813 GCA_002309395.1 Oscillospiraceae bacterium UBA1230 | reverse complement strand
CGCACGGTGTTCTTCATGCCCAATCTCATCGGCGGCATCGTGCTTGGTTACATATGGTCAATGATTTTCGACGGCATTTTGTCCCGCTACGGCACCTCCATTTTAATGAATTCCACCTACGGCTTCTGGGGTCTTATCATCCTGGTGGCGTGGCAGCAGATCGGTTATATGATGATTATTTACATCGCCGGTCTCCAATCGGTGCCGGAGGACATGCTGGAAGCGGCACGCATTGACGGCGCCAGCAAATGGCAAACGCTGCGGAAGGTCACCATTCCCAACGTGATGCCCTCCATCACCATCTGCACCTTCCTGGGTCTGACCAATGGCTTCAAGCTCTTCGACCAGAACCTGGCGCTCACCGCCGGTCAGCCCTTCGTCATTCAGCCGGACGGCTCGGCCATCAAAACAACGGAGATGCTGGCACTGAACATTTACAGCACCTTCTACGGCAGCGGCGCCAAGTCACCGGGCGTGGCGCAGGCGAAGGCGGTGTTGTTCTTCGTTTTAGTGGCGGGCCTGGGTCTGCTTCAACTCAGCCATACCCGTAAAAAGGAGGTGCAGCAGTAATGGCGCAGCATACTTTGAGCGGCGAGCGTCGCCGGAAAAACGCGCTATCCATAGTGCTGGCTGTGATCTCCGTGATCTACGTGCTGCCGGTGCTGGCGGTGGTGATTAACTCCTTTAAGCTTAACACTTTCGTCAAAACGGATACCTTCGTCCTGCCTACCAGCGAGATGTGGGCAGGCTGGAACAACTTTATCAAGGGCATGACCTTCGGCAACTATCCCTTTTATAAGTCCGTGCTGTACAGTGCGATAATCACCATTTTGTCCACCTTCCTTATCCTGCTGTTTACCTCCATGGCGGCATGGTACATTGCCCGGGTTAATTCTCCCGTCTGCCGCGGCATCTATTATCTGTGCGTGTTCTCCATGGTGGTGCCGTTCCAGATGGTGATGTTTACCCTGTCCAAAACGGCGGACAGCCTGAAACTCAATACGCCCTGGACCATTCCCGTGGTGTATCTGGGCTTTGGCGCAGGACTTGCCATCTTCATGTTTGCCGGCTTTGTCAAGAGCATTCCGCTGGAAATTGAGGAGGCGGCTTCGGTGGACGGCTGCGGACCTGTGCGCACCTTCTTCTCCGTGGTACTGCCCATGCTCAAACCGACGATGATCTCCGTGGGCATTTTGGAGATTATGTGGGTCTGGAACGACTATCTTCTGCCGGTGCTGGTGCTGGACATCAACAACTATCGCACCATTCCCATCCATATCCAGTACCTCAAAGGCAGCTACGGCACGGTGGATCTGGGCGCTACCATGGCGCTCATTCTGCTGAGCATCATCCCTGTCATTGTCTTCTACCTGCTGTGCCAGAAGCATATCATTAAAGGTGTGGCGGCAGGCGCAGTGAAGGGCTGATCTTTCCTAAAAAGAACCATTCTGTCCGCCGGAGCTTTCCGGCGGGCAGACACTTGTAAACAGGATATGGAGAGTACAGAACCATGATAAAACGCAGCAGCGGCATCTTAATGCCCATTTCATCCCTGCCGTCGCCGTACGGGATCGGCACTTTCGGCAAGGAGGCGTATGCCTTTGCCGACTTTTTGCGCGATGCCGGTCAAAAGTATTGGCAGATGCTCCCGCTGGGACCTACCGGCTACGGTGATTCGCCTTATCAGAGCTTTTCCACCTATGCCGGAAACCCCTATTTTATTGATCTTGACCTGCTGGTGGCGGATGGACTTTTGCGCCATGAGGAGGTATCCGCCATGGACTGGGGTGCGGATGAGCGCCACGTGGACTACGGAAAAATCTATGAGCACCGTTTCACTTTGCTGGGCAAGGCAAAGGAGCGGGGCTGGGAGCGCGACGGGGCGCATGTGGAGGAATTTGTGTCCCAAAACAGCGGCTGGCTGCCGGACTATGCGCTTTTCATGGCGTGCAAGCGCCATTTCGGTATGAAACCGTGGACAGAGTGGGAGGACGAGGAACTGCGCCTGCGCCAAAGCGCGGCGGTGCTGGAGAAGTACCGTGACCTCCTGCGGGAGGACGTGGAGTTATTCACCTACCTGCAGTATCTTTTCTTCCGCCAGTGGTCGGCACTGCGCGACTACGTACACGCCCAAGGGGTACAGATTATCGGCGATCTGCCCATCTACGTGGCGATGGACAGCGCCGACGTGTGGTCGGAGCCGTCGTTTTTCCGGCTTGATAGCCGCTGTGTTCCTACCGAGGTGGCAGGTGTGCCGCCGGACTACTTCTGCGCCGACGGGCAGCTCTGGGGCAATCCGCTCTATCGCTGGGATCGTATGCAGCAGGACGGATTCGGCTGGTGGATTCGCCGCATTGACGGCGCAGGTAAGCTGTACGACGTATTGCGCATCGACCATTTCCGCGGCTTTGAGAGCTTTTGGGCAGTGCCCTACGGCGAGGAAACGGCGCGCAACGGACACTGGGAGCAAGGCCCGGGGATGAATCTGGTGGGCGTGCTCAACGGCTGGTTTCCCAAGCTGCGCTTTATTGCCGAGGATTTGGGCTTCCCCACGCCGGGCGTGGCACAGCTTCTGCGCGATTCCGGCTGGCCCGGCATGAAGGTGCTGGAATTTGCCTTCGACTCGCGGGATAGCAGCAGTTATCTGCCTCACGCCTATGAACCCAATTGCATCTGCTACACCGGCACCCACGATAACAGTCCCCTGGCGCTGTGGCGGCAGGAGGCGGCGGAGGAGGACATCGCCTATGCCACGCGTTATCTGGGCTTGCATGAGCAGGAGGGCTTTTGCTGGGGCGTGATTCGCGGCGGCATGAGCAGTGTGGCAAGCCTGTTCGTGGCGCAGATGCAGGATTATCTGGGTCTGGGCGAGGGGCATCGGATGAACACACCGGGTATGCCGTGGGGCAACTGGCGCTGGCGTGTTTTGAAAGAGGAACTGACGCCGTCGCTGGCAAAGGAGATCCGCGGCATGACGGAGCTTTACGGCCGCACGGCGCGCCCTGCTCCGGCGGAGGAGACGGCGGCTGAGCGGCAGGCGTAAAAAAACAGAAAGAATGAAAAAAGCGCGTCCTCCGTGTGGATCCACACGGAGGACGCGCTTTACCGTTTTTTGATTTCCATGCCGGAGCGTTGTTACTTGGCGTTTTTCTTGTTGCCGCCCAGCATCACGTTGGTCAGGATGCCCAGGATCAGCGCGCAGGCGACTTCCGTGATGGTCACGGCGCCGAAGGACACCGCCATACCGCCCACACCGGCGATCAGGATCACGGACACCACGAACAGGTTGTGGTTGTCGTTCAGGTCTACCTGCTGGATCATCTTCAAGCCGCTCACCGCGATAAAGCCGTACAGCGCGATACACACGCCGCCCATCACGCAGGAGGGGATGGTGGCAAGGAAGGTGGCAAAGGGGCCGAAGAAGGACACGATGATAGCGAGGATCGCCGTGTAGAGAATGGTGATCACCGAGGCGTTGCCGGAGATGGCGACGCAACCCACGCTCTCACCGTAGGTGGTGTTGGGGCAGCCGCCGAAGATCGCGCCGGCGAAGGAGCCGATACCGTCGCCCAGCAGCGTGCGGTGCAGACCGGGATCCTCCAGCAGATCCTTTTCAATGATGGAAGAGAGGTTCTTGTGGTCGGCGATATGCTCGGCGAACACCACGAACGCCACGGGGATATAGGCGACCGCCACGGTGGCAACGTAGGAACCGGTGATACCGCTCAAGCCCTTGGCGGCGGTGAGGAAGGTGAAATCAGGTACCCAGGTGATGCTCTTAAAGAGGCTGAAGTTTACCACCTGCAGCGCGGCGTTACCGGTGGCGTTGCCGATCAGGGTGAAGCAGGTCGCCACGGCGTAGCCTGCCAGGATACCGATGATAAAGGGGATCATCTTGAGCATCTTCTTGCCGAACACACTGCACAGCATAGTCACCGCCAGCGTGACGAGACCGCAGATCATGCACACGTAGGTGGAAACGCCGCTTGCCACGGCGCCGGTGGTACCCATCAGGTCACCCACGGCGTTGCCGGCGAGGCTCAGTCCGATGATGGCGACGGTGGGACCGATGACCACGGCGGGCATCAGCTTGTTGATCCAGCCCACACCCACGAACTTAACGATCAGCGCGATGACCACGTACACCAGTCCGGCAAACGCGGCGCCCAGGATCAAACCGACATAACCGATCTCCACGGAAGCGGCGCCGCCGAAAGCGGCGAACATGGAGCCGAGGAAGGCGAAGGAGCTGCCCAGGAACACGGGGCTTTTGAACTTGGTGAACAGTAGGTACACCAGCGTACCCACGCCGGCGCCGAAGAGGGCGGCGGTCTGGCTCATGCCGTTGCCGATGATGGCGGGCACGGCGATGGTGGCGGCCATGATCGCCAGAAGCTGCTGCAGGGCAAACAGCACGGCCTGTCCGAACTTGGGTTTGTCTTTAATACCGTAAGCAAGTTTCATGTGTGGGATCCTCTCTTTCTTAATATATGTTCAATTAAATAACTGACGGCAAAAAAATTGACCGGTCAAAAACCGGTCAAAAGGAAATAACAAAGCTGAAAAGGGAGATAGAGGGAGAAGGAACCCGTTCGCGAAATGCGTACAGCGTCATGTCCCTCACCTCCTCGGATGTTCCTGTTTATTATAAAAGTTGATTCGGCAAAATGCAATACATTTCTCTTCCAACAATTTCTATATTATTGCCGCCGCAATTCGTCAAAAATGCACAAACGCCGCCGCAATACGGGACAGATCGCCGCCGCCGCGGCGATCTTCACCGCGTCTCCCGGCAAAAACGGCAGCATGCCGATCCCTAACACGGCGAAAAGACCCACGGGTTTGTGCAAATAGACACGCAGGATCAGCGCCATATAAGGCAGTCCCACGGCGTACAGCACCGCCAACCCGGCAAGACAGGACAAAACCGTGCGGCAGGCGCCGCCTTTCCGGCTCAAATACCCGATCACCCACGCGCAGGGGATCAACCCGATCAAAAACCCGAAGGTAGGCTGCAGAACGTAGCCCACGCCGCCGCCGGCGGTAAAGACCGGCACGCCTGCCAACCCCACCGCCAGATAGACCGCCTGGCTGACGGCGCCCCACCGGCACCCCAGCAGGAGTCCTGCCATGGCGGTGAACAGGAATTGCAGCGTGATGGCGCTGTGCCCCACCGGGATCTTCAGGAACGCTCCGGCGGCGGTGAGAGCGGAGAAAAGCGCCGTCAGCGCCAGCGCCCGTGTGTTGGATACCATATTTGTAAACCTCAACTATCGTATTATGGTTTACAATATAGACGGGAACGGCGGAATTGTCAACCCGGAACGGGGAAAAACAGTTTACATTTTCCGACCCATATGGTACAGTAAGGAGGATAACGAGGGAGGCGAAAGGGATGAGCCGTGAAAAAGTATACCGCGCGCTGGCGGCACGGGAGGGGGAATTTCTCTCCGGTGAATCGTTGAGCGCGTCGCTGGGCATCAGCCGGGCGGCGGTGTGGAAAGCGGTGGAGCAGCTCCGGCGCGGCGGCGCGGCGATCGAGGCGCGCACGGGACTGGGGTATCGGCTCATCCCGGAGGATCGGCTGGATATGCAGACGGTGGCGGCGTATCTGTCCGCACCCACAGAAAACCTGCGCGTCACGGGGCAGGTGGATTCCACCAACAGCGAGTGCCGCCGTCTGGCGGAGCAGGGCGCGCCGGACGGAACGGTGGTGATCGCCGACAGCCAGACGGCTGGTCGGGGGCGCCGGGGCAGGTCGTTTGCCTCGCCGCCGGGCATGGGATTATACCTGTCGATCCTGTGGCGGCCGGACTGCGCGGCGGAGCGGCTTTTGCCTCTGACGGCGCTGGTCGCCGTAGCGGTATGCCGCGCCATTGAGCGGTGCGGCGGCGCAAGTCCCCGGATCAAGTGGCCCAACGATCTGGTGCTATCAGGCAAAAAAGTCTGCGGCATCTTGACCGAGATGACGCTGGAGGGTGAGACGGGATCGGTGGAGAGCGTGGTGGTGGGCATCGGCATCAACTGCCGCCAGAGAGAAAAGGATTTTCCCCCGGAGCTGCGTGGCGTGGCGATCTCGCTGGATATGGCGCAGGAGGAGCGCGTCGGCCGCGCCGCGCTGGCGGCGGCGCTGTTGGAGGAACTGGATCTTCTGCGGCGTGAGATCCTCAATAAGCCGGAGCGCTGGCTGGAGGAATACCGCCGCCGGGCGCTGCAGATCGGCCGTCCGGTGGAGATCCTGCGAAACGGCCGGACGCTTCGCGCCGACGCGCTGGCGGTAGACGGGCAGTTCGGGCTGACGGTGCGTTTTCAGGACGGTACAGTGGAAACGCTGCGTACGGGGGAGATCTCCGTGCGCGGCGTGAACGGCTACGTGTAAGAGGAGGAGCGCAGGCATGAAGCAACTGTGGGAACTGTTTTTTACCTTCGCCAAGGTGGGCGCGATGACCTTCGGCGGAGGCTACGCAATGCTGCCCGTATTGCGGCGTGAAGTGGTGGAAAACAAGGGTTGGGTCAGCGATGAAGAGCTGGCGGACTATTTTGCCGTCGCTCAATGCACACCCGGCGTGATCGCCGTGAACACCGCCACGTTTATCGGGCGGAAGCGGCAGGGCGTATGGGGCGGCATCGTCGCCACGCTGGGCGTGGTATTCCCCTCGGTTTTTATCATCACCGCGCTGGCAGGCGTGATCACCGCCTACGCCCATCTGGCATGGGTGCGCCACGCGTTTGCCGGCATACGCGTGTGCGTATGCGTGCTGATCCTCAACGCCGTTATAAAGTTGTGGGAAAGCGCGGTGAAGGGGCGTCTGGCACTGGCGATCTTTCTCGTAGTGCTGGCGGGATCGCTGTTTCTCAAGCTCTCGCCGGTAGTCTACGTGGCGGCGGCGGGCGCCGCGGGAGTCGTGCAGGAAGCGGTGCAAAGGAGGCGGAAGGCATGATCTATATCGCCTTGTTCTGGGAGTTTTTCAAAACGGGACTGTTCGCCGTGGGCGGCGGTCTGGCGACGCTTCCGTTCCTCTACGATATGGCGGAGCGGACAGGCTGGTTCACCTCGTCCCGGCTGACGGATATGCTGGCGGTGAGCGAATCCACACCCGGCCCCATCGGTGTAAACATGGCGACCTACGTGGGATACGTCACCGCAGGCGTACCCGGCGCGGCGGTGGCGACGGTGGGCTTGATCACGCCGTCCGTCATCGTGGTACTGCTGGTGGCGGCGGCGCTGAAGTCATTTCGCACCAACCCCTGGGTGGAAGCGGCGTTTCGCGGTCTGCGCCCGGCGTCCGTTGCCATGATCGCGGCGGCGGGACTCTCCGTGGCGGTGCTGACGTTCTGGAACGGGGAGGCGTCCGGCTTCGGGAAGATCCACTGGCTCCCGTTGGCGCTGGCGGCTGTTTTGCTGGTGCTGACCCGGTGGGTCAAACCCGTGAAAAAGCTCCATCCCATCGTGTTTATCGCCGTCTCGGCGGCGGCAGGCGTGGCGCTGGGACTGTGACGGAAGAAAAAACGCTCCCCCGGTCGGCTCGATCGGGGGAGCGTTCGACTGTCAAAAAACGGCTGCGCGGTTTTTTGACAAAGGGGATGCAGCCTGCTGCGCGCACTTGTGATCCGCCTTTGGCGGACCATTCGCACACTTCGCAGGCTGAGCGGTGTCATTTGCCACGTACACGCCGCGGCAAATGACGATTCCATATCTTCGCGCCGTGCGCGGCGCGAACTCTGCGAGGCTTTTTTGACAAACGGACTCCCCCGATCCTCCGATCGGGGGAGTGCGCTTTATGCGTTTTCAATAACCGCGGACCCATGCGGCAAGGATGGCGAGCATTTCCCGCGTCCAGTAGGACGGCGCCAGCGGCAGATACGGCGCGGCGCATACCGCCGCCGGCGTAAGACCTGCCTGCCGGGCGTAGTAGCCGCATCGATACTGGTGGAACGTATCGGTGGCGAGCACCACCCGCGTATCCAGACCGCTTCGGGCGATCAAATCGGCGGAGAACGCCAGATTCTCATAGGTGGAACGGGAGGCGGATTCCAGATAGATCCGCTCCGGCGCGATGCCCATGGCCACCAGTTCTCTTGCAATGGCGTCCGCCTCGGTAAAAGGCTCGCTGTCGTCCATGCCGCCGGAGGCGACGCATACCGAGTCGGGATGGGCGTCAAGATAGGCGCAGGCGGCGCGGATCCGGGCGCGGAGCATCAGGCTGGGTCGTCCGTCGTCGCGCACCTGACAACCCGGCACGATCACCGTTTCCGGCGCGTTCCGTTCATCGGGCGCGTCCGCGGCGGCGCGGAGCATCAGCCCCGTCAGAACGGCGATCAGTGCCAGACCGGCGAAAAAGCAGGCGGCCGCCGTTTTCCAAAGCGGTTTGGGCAGGCGGCGGTACCAGCCGGGGAAGAGGCACAAAGAAGCGATCAGTATCAGCAGCGCGACCGGCCAGATCATGCCGGCGTGGAGGATGCCGTCTCCCAGCGGCAGTAAAAACCAGAGTGACAGCACCAAACACGCGGCGGCGCCGGCAATACGCAAAAGGACCTTCATCTCACGCCTCTGCGATGTGATGGGCGATCCGCTGCATGATCAGATCCAGCGCCACCAGATTGCGTCCGCCTTCCAGCACGATGATGTCGGCAAATTTCCGCGTAGGCTCCACAAACTGTTCGTGCATGGGTTTGACCGTGGTGAGATACTGCTCCACCACCGAGTGGAGGGAGCGTCCGCGCTGTTCCACGTCCCGCAGGGCGCGGCGCAGGATTCGCACGTCGGCGTCCGTTTCCACGAAGATCTTAATATCCATCAGGTCCCGCAGTTCCGGCGACTGGAAAATCAGGATCCCCTCCACGATGACCACCTTGGTAGGCCGGATCTCTACCGTTTCGTCGGTGCGGTTGTGGATAGAGTAGTCGTACACGGGGCAGTGGATGGTTTTTCCGGCCTTCAGCGCCCGAAGATCCTCGATCATCCGCTCCGTATCGAAGGCGTCGGGATGGTCGTAATTCTGGCGGCACCGTTCGGCAAAGGGGCGGTCCTGCCGCTTGTAGTAATTGTCGTGATGGACCACACTGATATCCGCACCGAACCGGCGCGCCAGGTGTTCTGTCAAAGTGGTTTTGCCGCTGCCGGTGCCGCCGGCAATCCCGATGATCATGGTATCCATAGACGCTCTCCTCTCCGGCGGCCGGGGCATTTTCAGCCGCCGTGTCCCGTGATGTCTGCCATCATTATAGAAAAACGAAACGGAAAAAGCAAGATGCACGGCGCAGGATGCAAAAAAAGTGGAAAATACGGGAATAACGGTTGACGGCGGCACGGATTTTGGGTATGATAATAACGGTTTGACAGTTTCGCGGTTCGATCGCCGCTTCGGATACGGAAAGGGGAGGCTCGTATGGGTTATATCAAATGTGAGCGTTGCGGTATACGGTATGCTGACAGCTATGATACCTGTCCCGCCTGCGCCGATGAGCAGGAACGCAGTGAGAATAAAGGAAGCCGCCGCGGCCCGGGTCGGCGTCTGGAACACCGCCGCAGGAGTCCCAAGATCGTCGGTCCGGCATTGATCGTGGTGGTGCTGGCGGTTCTGGCGGTGGTGGCATACGCATTTTTCGGAGACAGTATCACCAAGATGCTTCGCGGCGAACAGGGCGAGGAATCCCTGCCGTCAACGGATATCGTGTCCGTGCAGCCTGCCGCGGCGCGGCTTGCCGCAGGCGAGTTGCTGGCATTGAGCGCCGACGGCGCCCGTGCCTATTCCTGGAGCAGCAGTAACGAGAAGGTCGCCACGGTAGATGAGACCGGCAACGTGACGGCCGTCGCACCCGGTACGGCGGTAATCACCGTGACGGACGCGGCAGGTACGTCCTTTGCCGAGTGCGTCGTTACCGTGGAGGACCCTGACGGGAGCGACCGGGAAACGCCGGATAGCGGCGAGGGTGACGAAACGCCGGTGGAGCTGTCCAAGAAGCTGAAGATCTCTACCATTTTCGGTGAATTGGCACAGCTGGACGACGGGAAATTCGACGTGACCATGAAGCCTACGGAATCCTTTGCGCTGCAAGTAATGGGCGTCAGCGGCGACGCCGTTTGGAAAAGCAACCGTACCGACGTGGTGACGGTGGACGGCGACGGAACGCTTCATCCGGTGGCTCCCGGCGAGGCGGAGGTAACGGTCACCGTGAACGGTCACACCGCCATATGCATCGTGCGCGTGAGCTGGTAAAAGAAACAGAATAAAGCGGCTGAAAAACGCTCCGTTTTTCAGCCGCTTTTTTGTTATGGTAAGCGCCGCCCGGCGCGTCAGAACGCCACCGTTCCGTCGATCACGTGCAGGTCGTACGGCTCGAAGGTGACGCGGCGATACCGCTCCAGATCCAGGGGCGTACCGTCCCAATCCGAATGGATCTCGCCGTTTTGCTTGATGATGATATCGTAGAGAACGTCGTAGGTCACGCCGTCCGGTCCGGTCTCTGTGATGGTGGAGTAGGGAAGCGTCTTGTGATAGGTCAAATGGAGCCCCTTGTAGGAAAAATGGAACCCGTTTCGCATCCGGCACCCATCTAATCCGCGATAGGTGAACAGGCGGCGCAGATCCTGTAAAATACGGTCGTTCTCCTCTTCGTAGAGATTCTCCGGCGTGGTCTCCGTGTAGTCGTAACGGAACTGCACCGGGATGCCGTAGGGCAGGAAACGCTCCACGTATTCATAGAGCTTTTGCGCGGGATAGTGCCGGTAGAGCACACAGTTGATGCGCGTGGGACAGGCGATCCGCCCGATGATCTCATCCGGCGATTCCTCCACGTATCGCTGCAGGTGGCGCGAAATATTCATGCAGGTGATCTTCTCGCGGTTGCGCTCCGTAAACGCCAGCATCTCGTCGGCGTCGGCGTGGCTTTGCAGGGGGAAGGTGGTGTTGATATACACCTTATGAGTGGCGGGTACGGCGTCCAGCATAGTCTGCAAAGACGCAAGATCCGCCAGAGGTTCGCCGCCGGTGAACACGACGTCACACCGTGGCGTGATAGCGTCCATAGTACGGATGCTCTGAACGATGCCCGGCAGACTGAAGCCGGAACAGTCGGCATACTCCCGTTTGTTCACGCAGAACGGACAGTTGTTTCGGCAGTCATAGGGTACGAACACCGTCACCGTGGCGCCGCCTGTCCGGGTTTTATATGGATGGCTCATCTCAATCCTACCTCTTTGGCTGATATCATCCGCTATTGTATACCAATCGCCGCGCAAAAGCAAGGCGTCAATACGAGGGGTCTTTCAGCTCCAGCCGGATATGCGCCAGCGCCAATGCTTCGCCGTAATCCCGTACCAGCGCCAGCCAGCGGTCCAGCAGGGCGCTGGTTTCCGGATGGATCATAATGTGATCCTTGCTTTTCTGGTAATACTCCCAGGGTGAGGCATCGGTGTACCGCTCGCCTTGATATACGCGGCACGCCGCCAGCCGGTCGCAGAGCATCTCCGCCACGTATTTCTTGGGCATCTTTCCACCACTGAAGGACACTTTGCCTGTCTCGTTGACCTGATAATCGATCCAATACTCGAAGTGATGGCGGTTGCGCCCCTTGTGATGGAGCCAGGCGAGACTCATGCCGGTGCGGCGGCGTTCCTCGTCGTTAGGCGAGCGGAAGCCCTGATAGTATTTGGCGCCCCGCAGGAATTCCTGCGGCGCGTATTTGCTCAGATCGTGGGTCAGACCCTGCCATACGAGCCCCAGACGAAGGCAGTACCGCCGCACCAGCGCGCGGTGGCGGTTGACAGTTTGCAGATGCGCCAGGTATTCCATAACGAGCCTCCTTCGGCAACCGTTTGTTCGATGGAAGCCATTATAGCACAAAATGCGCCGCCGGGACAGCATATTTTTTGCAAAGCGGCAGAAAATAGCGGCGAGGTGAAAAAACCATGGAACAGATGGTGTGTTTCGGCGCGTCGGAGCGCCTGGCGCGGTTACTGCCGCCGGAAATACAGGGCGGCGGCACGGGTTTCTGGGCGCTGTGCGCCATCAGCGGCGACGGGATCGATCAGATGCTGGATCGCCCTCTGCGGTGCAAAACGCTTTTGACGCCCGGCGGCGTGTTCTCCTCCCACTGGCAGGCGGAGCAGGTGGTCAGCTACGGACTGGACCGGCGCTGTACGCTGACGCTTTCCAGCCTGGAAAAGCCGGTGCTGTGTGTACAAAGGCGGCTGGATACGCCGTTGGGAACGCTGGAGGAGCAGGAACTTCCGCTGTGCGGACACTGGGAGCGGTTTTCCGCCGCCGCGCAGCTTCTTTTGTCGGGCGTGTGGCTGTTGGGACGCGGCTATCTCCCGTTTTCTCCGGAAGCCCGGAGATAAAACGCCAAGTATTGCCATTTTTTGTATGCTTTGACAAAGCCGCATGACTTGACAGATATGTATTTTGTGCTATAATGGGGAAAAAGTCGGAATTATATACAAATAAGTATCCGGCGTGATCGGCGCGATGCGGTCTGTTCATACAGTGAGGCCGCCGCGCCGAAATCAACGGAAAGGGCTTGGCGTTGATCGGCATAGTGTACACGCTTGCATAGACGCGAGCCTACTATTTTTGCACAAAAACCGGCGTACGGTACCGGTGGAGATGAGATATGAAAAAAAAGAGATCAAAAATGGGTTGGCAGCTCCTGGCGTATGACGCGGCGGTGTTTCTGGCGGTAGAGATCCTGCTGCTTCTCATGTACAGGGGCGACGAAGTGATCACCATGCGCGGCCGCGCGATACAGGTAGCGTTGACGGCGGCTTGTGTGTTCACCTGCCGGATCGCCGGCAGGATCTACCGGCAGATCTGGCGCTACGGCGGCATCCAGTGCTACATACGGCTTTTGATGACCGACGGCGGGGCGTTTTTGCTGAATTTCCTGCTGGAAATGCTGCTGCCGGTGGAGAAGATCACCTTTGCGCGGTTGCTTGCCACCGCTTCGGTAAACCTTCTGTGCGCCCTGGCGATCCGCATGGTGTACCGTTACGCCTACAAGTGCGGCAACACCGATACGCCGCTGGGTCGGTTTTTGAACCTGCTGCTGCACGTGTTTGCCGGCAAACGGGTGAGCGTGAAAAAGCAGGCGGAAGCGCGGAAAACCAAGATCGCCATCATCGGCGCCGGGCAGGTGGGCGTGAGTCTGGCGGAGGAGCTGATGAACAATCCTGTCGCCGCCTATGCGCCGCGCTGTTTCGTGGACATCAGCAAGGATAAGGGCGGGCGCGAGATACACGATATCCCGGTGCTGGCGGAGGACGAGTCTATTGCCGAGCGGCTCAAAGAGCTGGAAGTACAGGAAGTGGTGTTCGCCATCTCCAGCATGGACGAGGAGAAGCGGAAGCAGTCGTACCAGTACTACCGCAGTGAAGGATTCAAGGTCAAGGTCTACGATTTTCCTGCCATGCAATCGGCCGGTTCCAAGCGGCATCTGCGTGAATTTGACGTGGAGGAGCTGCTGTTCCGCAAGCCGGTGGCGGTGATGGATGAGCGCACGAACGACTACTATCGCGGCCAGGTGATACTGATCACCGGCGGCGGCGGTTCCATCGGCTCGGAGCTGTGCCGCCAGTTGGCGAAGATGGAGCCGAAGCAGTTGGTTTTGGTAGACATCTATGAAAACGGCGCCTATGACGTTCAGCAGGAACTGCGCCTTGCCTACGGCGATAAGCTGGACGTTCGGGTGGAGATCGTGTCCGTGACCAACCGCGCCGGTATGGCGAGAGTATTTGAAACGTACCGTCCCCGGATCGTGATCCACGCCGCCGCCCACAAGCACGTGCCTTTGATGGAGCACAACTGCGTGGAGGCGGTGGAGAACAACGTTTTCGGCACGAAAACCGTGGTGGAGCTGTGCGAGGAGTACGGCGCGGCGCGGTTTATGATGGTCTCTACCGACAAGGCGGTCAACCCCACCAACGTGATGGGCGCCACCAAGCGGATGTGCGAGATGATCGTCCAGTGCGCCGGAACGTACGGCAAGGTGAAATACAGCGCTACGCGGTTCGGCAACGTGCTGGGGTCTGCCGGCTCCGTGATCCCGCTGTTCAAGCGGCAGATCGCCGGCGGCGGTCCCGTAACGCTGACAGACCGGCGGATCATCCGGTATTTTATGACGATCCCGGAGGCGTCGCAGTTGGTGCTCCAATCCGGCGCCATGGCGAAGGACGGCGAGCTGTTTGTGCTGGATATGGGGCAGCCGGTGAAGATCCTGGATCTGGCGGAGAGTATGATCCGTCTGTCGGGCGTACAGGGCGTCGAGATCGTGGAAACCGGCCTGCGTCCGGGCGAGAAGCTCTATGAGGAACTGCTGGTCAAGACGGAGGAACTGGATAAAACGGACAACAGTTTGATCTTCATCGAGCGTGACGCGCCGCTGGAGCGGCAGGAGCTGGATCGGCGGCTTTCCCTGTTGCGCCGCGCCTGCGACAGCGGCGACGACGACGCGGTCCGTGCCGCACTGCACGAAGTGGTGCCCACGTTCAAGCGCCCGGAAGAGGTCAACGGGAAGGTGTAAAACGCCGGAGGCGCGGATGCGTTCCGCCTCGGTTTTAACGATAATCAATTGTTTTTGGAGGAGAGAAACATGAAAATCACAGTTGCGGGCGTTGGATACGTAGGGCTTTCTCTGGCGGTTCTGTTTGCCCAGAACCACGAGGTGACGGCGGTTACGACCACTCCTGCGAAAGCGGACAAGCTGAACAAATGGATCAGCCCCATCCAGGACGATGAGATCGAGCGCTTTTTTAAAGAGGCGAGCGCCGGCGCGCGGAGCCTCTGCTTGAAGGCGACGGCGGATAAGGACGCGGCATACAGCGGTGCCGATATCGTGGTGATCGCCGCGCCGACGAACTATGACGACGTGGGTCAGTTCTTTGATACTTCCGCCGTAGAAGACGTGATCGAGCACGTGTTACGGGTGAATCCGAAGGCGCTGATGGTGATCAAATCCACCGTCCCCGTAGGATATACGGATTTCGTGCGGGAGAAATACGGGATCACGAATATCATCTTTTCCCCCGAATTCCTGCGGGAATCCAAGGCGCTTTACGACAATCTGCATCCCAGCCGCATCGTCATCGGCGCTTACGATGATCAGCGTGCGGAGGCGGAACAGTTTGCCGCGCTGCTCCGGGAGGGAGCGGAGACGGAAGCGAAACGCTCCGGCGTTCCTGCCAGAGAGGGTGTTCCCGGCGCCTCCGGCGCCAAGCTCTCCGGCGATATCCCCATTCTGATCTGCCATCCTACCGAGGCGGAGGCGATCAAGCTGTTTGCCAATACGTATCTGGCGGTTCGCGTTGCCTACTTCAACGAGCTGGATACCTACGCGCAGATGAAGGGGCTGGACACCCGCGCTATCATTGAAGGCGTGGGAATGGATCCGCGGATCGGAGATCACTACAACAATCCCTCCTTCGGCTACGGCGGTTACTGCCTGCCCAAAGATACGAAGCAACTGCTGGCAAACTATAAGGACGTTCCTCAAAACATGATCGAGGCGGTGGTAAACAGCAATAAGACGCGCAAGGCGTTTATTGCGGATCAGATCCTCGCCGGCGATCCCAAGACCGTGGGCATCTATCGCCTGACCATGAAGAGCAATTCCGACAATTTCCGCGCCAGCGCCATTCAGGACGTTATGCGTCAGATCAAGGCCAAGGGCGTTTCGGTCATCATTTACGAGCCCACCCTGCGCGACGGCGACCTGTTTGCCGACTCGGTGGTGGTAAACGATCTGGAGAAGTTCAAAGCGAGTTCCGACGTGATCGTGGCGAACCGCTACGATGCCTGCCTGGAGAGCGTGATCGGCAAGGTGTACACCCGGGATCTGTACTTCAGAGATTGATCGCTCCGCGATCTTTGACAGTAAAAACCATCATCCAATACTGAGAGGGAATACATATGTCTAATGAGATGAACCGTAAACCCATCGCGTTCAGTCCGCCGGATATTTCCGAGCTTGAGATCGCGGAAGTGTGCGAGGCGCTGCGATCCGGCTGGATCACCACCGGTCCGCGTACGAAGCTGTTGGAGCGCAGGCTGGCCGCCTATATCGACACGGGCAGGACGGATATCGACTGCGATTCGGACGAGGCGAAGGGTAAGTACGCCAACCGGGTCGTGTGCTTGAATTCCGCCACGGCGGCGGAGGAACTGAATCTGCGGATCCTCGGCGTAGGTCCGGGGGACGAGGTGATCGTTCCCGCGTATACGTACACGGCCTCCGCGGCAGCGGCGCTCCACTGCGGCGCCAAAGTGGTCTTCGTGGATATCCAGAAGGACGGAGATCCGTTGACCCGTGCGCCGGAAATGGATTACGACAAGGTGGAGCAGGCGATCACGGAAAAGACGAAGGCGATCGTCTCCGTCGACATTGGCGGCGTGGTGTGCGACTACGCCCGTCTGTTCGAGATCGTGGAGAAAAAGAAGGCGCTGTTCCGCCCGGTAGAGGCTGACGGTTCGCCCTTGACGGATCTGTCCGCGCGGATCCAGAAGGCGATCGGCCGTGTGGCGGTCGTGGCGGATTGTGCCCACAGTCTGGGCGCGTCCCGCGTCATCGGCGGCAAGAGGCTCTATTGCGGAAGCATGGCGGATTTCACCTCCTTCTCCTTCCACGCCGTGAAGAATTTTACAACGGCGGAAGGCGGTGCCAGCACGTGGCTGCCGCTGGAGGGGATCGACAACGGCGAGATCTACCGTACGTTCCAGCTGCTCTCTCTCCATGGGCAGAACAAAGACGCGCTGGCAAAGACCAAAGCCGGCGCGTGGGAATACGATATCATCGGCCCGTGGTATAAGTGCAATATGACGGATATCATGGCGGCGATCGGTTTGAAGCAGTTGGATCGCTATCCGGGTCTGCTTGAAAGGCGGAGAACGATCATCGCGGCGTACGACAAGGCGTGTGAGGAGCTTGGTATCAGTCATTTGAACCATCACACCGATTTTCTGGACAGCTCCAAGCATCTGTATCTTATCCGCATTCCGGGGATCACGGAGTCGCAGAGGAATCAAATAATGGAAAAGCTGGCACAGCGCGGCGTTGCCACCAACGTTCACTATAAGCCGCTTCCGATGATGACCGCCTACGGCGGAAACTGTGACGCCTATCCCAACGCGTACGACTACTATCACAATCTTATCACGCTTCCGTTGCATACTCTTCTTTCGGATGACGACGTGGAATACGTTTGCGCCGCGTTACGGAGCGTTATTAAAAATTAGGGTGAGGAAATGAATAAGAAAGTTCTTGTTATTGCGACCCATCCGGACGACGAGATACTGGGATGCGGCGGCACCATCGCAAGGCACGTGCAAAACGGCGATGCGGTAAAGAGCATCGTGGTCTGCGAAGGCGTTTCTCTGCGGTACGGCGACCGGGAGATCGATCTGGAGGCATGCCGGATCCAAGCCGCGCAGGTGCTGGGTGTCAGTGAGCATAAGTGCCTGAAACTGCTCGATCAGCGTCTGGATACGTATCCGATCCTTGAGATCGTGCAGAAGATCGAGGAGGAGGTCTTCTCCTTCAAACCCAATATCATCTACTGTCAAAACGGGCAGGACATCAACCACGATCATAAGATCGTGTTTGAAGCGGCGAAGGTGGCGTTCCGCCCCCTGAACGAGTACGTGGAAGAGGTATTCACGTACTATACGCCCAGCAGCACGGAATGGGACGGCGCGCAGTCGTTTGCCCCGGACACGTGGGTCGATATTACCGGCTATCTGGATAAGAAACTTGAAGCGTTCGCCTGCTATCCCAGCGAAGTGCGCGACTTTCCGCATCCCCGTTCCATTGAGGGGCTGCGGCACATGGCGCATTTCTTCGGCGCCCAGGCGAATATGTACGCCGCGGAATGCTTCCAGACGGTTAGAAAATACGTAAGGTGCGTAAAGTGATGGTCTATAAAAAGTGCTTTAAACGGCTGCTCGATATCGTGATATCCCTCATTGCGATCGTCGTTCTTTTGATCCCTGCCGTTATCATCGCCATACTGGTCAAGGCGGATTCGCCCGGCCCGGCTGTTTTCAAGCAGGTTCGTTTGGGGAAGAACAGAACGCCGTTCGTCATGTACAAGTTCCGTTCCATGGTCGTAAACGACCAGTCGGACTGCGTCATGCAATCGGATGAGGGAGACCCGCGCATTACGAAAGTCGGCGCGTTTATCCGTGATAAGAGTCTCGACGAGATACCGCAGTTCATCAATATCCTGCTGGGCAGGATGAGCCTGATCGGACCGCGGCCGATGTTGCCGGCCGAATATGAGCTGTACAGCGAAGAACTGCCGGATCTGGACGAGCGGTTTGCGGTCCGCCCGGGACTGTTTTGCACGGTGGACGTTGAATACAGGGCGGAAGCCAGTATGGAGCTGCAGTGGGAATTTGACCGTGAGTACATTGAGCGATGCTCATTTTTGGTTGATTTGAAGTGCTTCTTCGGCGTCTTCGTCTCGGTGATCCAGGAGAAGAACATATACAGCATTTCCAAAAGCTAAATCGGCAAAACCGATACAGTTACACACAGCAAGGTGGTAGTAAATATGGTGGTCAGCATCCATCAGCCGGATTACCTGCCGTATCTGGGTTACTTTTATAAAATGTATTCGGCTGATACGTTTATATTTTTAGACAACGTGCAGTTTTCCTCCGGCAATATGCACAACTGGAACAATATTTTGACGGGTTCTGCCGTTACGCGGCTGAAGATCCCCGTAGCGTACCGGTTCGGGGATAACTTGACCCAGGTCGCCTGTAAGTACGAGCTGGGATGGGTGGAAAAGCACCTGCGGCTGATCCGCGAGGCGTATTCCGGCGCCCCGTTTTTCGATGAAGTATACCCCGTTCTGGAAGACCTGATCGGGAGGGAATATGACTCGCTGGCGGATTTGAATATCTGCCTCAACACGGAGATCGCCAGGCGGCTGGGGATCACGTGCAAGATCGTGAAAGCGTCCGATATCCCGTGCGAAGGGAAGAAGGAATCGCTTGTGATCAATTTGTGCCGCGCCGTTGGGGGCGACTGTTATATATCCGGTCTCGGCGCAAAAAACTATCAGGATGAGCAGGATTTCGCCGAGCAAGGCGTTGTTTTGAAGTATTCGGATTTTTCTCCGTTTCCATATAAGCAGATGACAGAGGACTTTGTTCCCAATATGTCTGTGGTAGATTACGTAATGAACTGCGGATGGAGGAATCCATATGTCGGCAAAAAAGGAACCGACGGTACTGATCCTGACGGATCATCACGTTGATATCTATAACTGGCGCCGTGAATTGATCGAGCGGCTGATCGGGAAGGGTTACAGGGTGATCCTCGCCCTGCCTTACGGCGAGAAGGTGGATCTGCTGGTTCAGATGGGCTGCGAGTTTCACGACGTGAAGATCAACAGGCGCGGAAAGAACCCCGTACAGGACCTGTTGCTGACGCGGCGCTTCCTCTCCATCATCGGCAGGACCCGTCCGGGAGTCGTGCTTACGTACGGGACGAAGCCGAATATTTACGGCGGTCTGGCGTGCAGAATAAAACGGGTGCCGTATATTGAAAACCTCAACGGACTGGGTTCGGGGATCAGGGAGGATAAGGAGGTCGTTGAACGGCTGGTGGAATTCCTCTACAAGGTCGCCCTCAAAAAGGCCAGATGCGTTTTCTTCCAGAACGCTTCCGACCAGGCGTACTGCACGGAACACGCCATCGTTTCCACCCGAAACGTGCTGATCCCAGGGAGCGGCGTCAATCTGTCGTATTATCAGCCGTTGGCTTTCGTAAAAGAGTGGCCGGTCGTGTTCATGTATATTGCCCGGATCATGAAGGAGAAGGGAATTGACGAATACCTGACCGCCGCCCGCTGTTTGAAGCAAAAATACGGCGACCGGGTCCGTTTCCACGTGCTGGGTTTTTGCGAAGAAGACTATGAGGCCGAGCTGAAAGACCTGCACGACGCCGGGGTGATCGTCTACGACGGTATGCAAAGCGATATCAGACCCTTTTTGGCGCAGGCGCATTGTGTGGTCATGCCGTCCTACTATGGAGAGGGGATGTCCAACACGCTGTTGGAGAGCGCCGCCAGCGCCAGACCCGTCATTACCACCGACCTGCCCGGCTGCGGCGAAACGGTGTCCGACGGTGTGAGCGGCATGGTGGTCAAGGCAAAAGACGCGGAGGATCTGATCGCGGTCATGGAGAAGTTTTTAGCGATTTCTTTTGATGAGATGGAAGAAATGGGACGCAACGGAAGAAGAAAGATGGAGCAGAGTTTTGACAGGAACATCGTGGTCGATGCATATTTAGAACAGATAGGAATGGAATAATGCGCAAGATCTCAATTAATATTATATGTGCATATTATATCATTGCATGGATCACCCTGCCCTTTTTTGAGGTAGGGACGACTTACCGTGTCCTGGCGGCGGCGGCGGCCATTATTTGGCTGTATACGATCCGGCAGGTCAACCCGGACGTGTTTGAGTTCACCAAGAACTTCCTGCCGCTGGTGGCGCTGTATATCATACTGATATTCGTGAAGCTGTACTTCCTGGGCGGCTTATCGCGGGCGCTTTCCGATACGCTGAATCCTATCGTTATGATCGTGGTTTACCTGTTCTATTTCGGCTATAAAGACACGGACCGGTTCAGAATGATCGCGCGGTTTGCCATCACCTGTTTCCTGGTGGTGGCGGCGATCACGGTGATCCGGCTCATCCAGGATCCCAGAGCCGCGCGCGATGCGTATACGAGCTGGAACCAGGGCTCGACGGACGGGATACGGAAGATCGGAACGTATGGCTTTATCATGGCGTCGTCCATTCTGGCGCCGACGTTTCTGATCAAATTCACAGAGGCTGGGGGGAGGCATAAGCTCGCATACGGCCTCTGCTTTGTGCTGCTCGGCGCGACGGTTTTCCTGTCGGGATACTCTACCGCCGTGATCATTCTCGTGGCAAGCGTTACGTCGTTTTTCATGATCCGCAAACACCCCGAAAAGGCGCTGTTGATCCTGCTGGTCTGGACGCCGATCCTCATTTTTTTGGTGTTCCAGTTTGCCGGACCGATCCTTGAACTGCTGATGAAGATCTTCCGGTATAACACGGAATATATGAACCGGCTGTCCGAGCTTTACAGGAACCTGGTGCTCAAGGAAGAGTCCGCGTATGATAACAGTGATATGGTCAGAAGGATGAACAGGTATTCGAAATCCATCCGTGAGATCATCCGCAACCCTATTTTCGGCGCCGCCACCATGCGTGGGACGTATAAGGGCGGAGGGCACTCGGAATTTCTGGATACCCTCGGAAGATACGGCCTGCTGACCTTTATTCTCCACGTTAAGTACACCATCAGCGTGCCCTATCAGGCGATCAAGAGTCAGGGCAAAGCGATTTACAGCACCATGTTCGCTCTCGGATGCGTCCTCTTGTGCATCGCCGACCCCTATCCGTATATCATAAGCGTCGTCGGCGCCATTATCATTCCCTATCTGGCGATGCAGGGAGACCCGCTGCGCGATCGCCCAAAAAGCAGGTGAAGTATTATGAAGCGAATTATCTGGATCGTAAATACCATTATGCCGAAAATTGCCCGGAGCATCGATCTTCCGATGCAGGGCGGAGGCAGTTGGCTGAACGAGCCGCTGGAGTATCTGGCCGGGACGGGCGAGTTTGAGATCTCCGTGGTCACCATGTGGCACAGGCGTTCCTTCGTCCATAAGAAGATCGACAACGTGGATTACTATATCCTGCCCGGCAACTATATTGACGAGTACTGGGGCCCGGTAGGCGCGTACAAGAAGAAGTGCCGGGAGCTGGTGGCGTCGATCCGGCCTGATATCGTGCATATTTTCGGCGGCGAATTCGCCTTTGCGCTGGGCATTTTGCCCTACGCATCCTGCCCCACCGTGTTGACGGTGCAGGGCTTCATATCGGTGATCAACAGGCGGTATTACTACGGCGGCATTAAGGTGCCGAATCTGCTGATGACGCTGATGCCGTGGAATATCAGAACGTTTTTGCCTATGGTACTGCGCCATTACGGCAACCGTTTCCGCGCCAGGTCGGAAGTCATGCAGGTGAAAAAGAGCGACATTGTGATCGGCAACACCTCCTGGGACTATACCCAGTCCCGGCTGATGAACCCGGATTCCAAGTATATCTCCATCGATTATGCGATCCGCCACAATTTCCTGGAGTATCAGTGGGATCTGGAAGGCGTGAAGCGCCATTCCATTTTGTTTGTCAATATGAGCGTTCCGCTGAAGGGGTTCCATACTCTGCTGGAGGCGGCGGCTATACTATATAAAAAGTACCCGGATATGAGCATCCGGGTGGCGGGAGGCGTGACCTACCGCACCGCCAGGGCGACGGGGTACGCCAACTATCTGCGTAAAAAGGTGAAACAAAGCGGACTGGATCATATCGTCGAGGATCTGGGCGTACTGGACGGGGACGGTATGGCGCGCGCCATGAGCACGAGCCACGTGTTCACGCTGAGCTCCTGCATTGAAAACGGCCCGAACGTATTGCTGGAGGCGATGCTGGTGGGAACGCCCTGCGTGTCCTCCTACGTCGGCGGCGCTATGGATTACGCCAAAGATAAAGAGGAGGCTCTGTTCTATCGGTTCGATGAGCCGGAGATGCTGGCGCACATGATCGAGACCGTCTGGGAAAACGACGATCTGGCAAACGAGCTGTCCCGGCACGCCAGAACGCGGGCGAGAGCGCGATCCGATTTCCAGGAGGCGAGCAAGGAGATCGAGAAGCTGTACAACGAAATCTGACACAGTGAGAAGCGTTTTGTATGGAACTATTGTATTTGGGCGGCATATGCAATCCGGAGGATCTTGACGCGCTGATCCGGTCGGATCCCGATTTTTCGCAGGCTGCCTATAATTATGAATACAACTTCATCAGCCATCTGCTCTCAGACGGGCTGATCGCCCCGGAACACCTGGAGATCTTATCGTGCGTGCCGCAACCCGATTCGGGCGTTGCCATGGAGGAGAGCATTCTGGGCGCCCGGTGCGAGTACGTGTGCAACAAAAGCGGCGGCGTCGGGCAGATGCTCCGCGGCTTTTGCAAGGCGTTCAAAGCCGTCCGGCGGTGGGTGAAGAGGACAACGGGAAGCGATCGCCTGATCCTCACCTATGCGGTCAATCCGCTTCTGGTGGTTCCGGCGCTGGCGGTTTCGGCGTTCCACCGGGATATCCGGCTGGTCACGATCTGCTCCGAGGAACCCCGGTTCCGTGATTACAGCTATATGCCGCGCTGGAAAGCGCGTATCGTAAAACGCGTCAATATTTGGCTCAACGAGCGGATGGACGCGTATATTTTCCTCTCTAAGTATATGAATGAAACCGGGAACCGGCGTCATAAGCCCTGGGTGGTGGTGGAGAGCTTTTCCGACGTGGAGGGCGGTGCGAAGAGCGCGGATACCGCCCTGCCGGCGGGGAAGGCGACCGTCATGTATGCCGGCGGCTTGGAAGAGGCGAACGGGATCGGGGAGTTTTTGGATTCCATCCGCTTTGCAGACCCCGGCGTGGAATACGTGATATGCGGCAACGGGCGCTTGCGCGACCGGGTGCAAAAGGCGAGTGAGGACGAGCCGCGGATCCGCTATCTGGGTGTGATCCCACATGAAACGGTGGTGGCGCTGGAGCGGACCGCGTCCATTCTGATCAACCCCAGAAAGCCGGACGGGTTATTGACCCGGTACGCGTTCCCCTCTAAAACGAGCGAATATCTCTCCAACGGCGCGGCGGTCACGCTGATCGCGCGGCTTGACGGCATCCCGGACGAGTACTATGCGTACTGCGACGTTTTGGAATCCGTCACGGCGGAGGCGATCGGGGCGCAGATCAACGAGATTTTGCACAGACCTGAAGCCGCGCGTCTGGAGCAGGCCAAGCGGGCAAGGGAGTTTATCGTGCGGGAGAAGTCGTCTGCGGCGCAGGCGGCGAAAGCCTTCCGTTTCCTTCAGTCGTTATAAAGAGTTATCAATAGGGCGGTGGATGGCATTGTCAGTGAAACGTGAGGAATATGCGCCGATCGTCGTATTTGCCTATAACCGGGACAGGTCGTTGGCAAACTGCCTGGATTCCTTGGCGTCAAACCCGGAGGCACGGCACTCCAGTTTGTTTATTTTTTGCGACGGGGCAAAGACCGAGGGGGATCCCAAAGTCGCGGCGACACAGGCGGGCNNCCGCCGCCGAGGCGTCCAAGGATCGCTTTTCGGAGGTGACCGTCCGAACGGCGCCCCGGAACCGCGGACTGGCAAATTCCGTGATATCCGGCGTGACCGAGGTCATCGGCGCGTACGGCAAGTGCATCGTGGTGGAAGACGATCTGGTGGTTTCAGATCATTTTTTGAAGTTTATGAACGGCGCGCTGCTGTATTACCGGGATAAAAGCAACATCTGGGGCGTCACGGGGTATACCTATCCCTTCGCTTCTTTGGAAACCTACCCCCATGACGTGTATATGAGCTATCGGATCTGCAGTTGGGGTTGGGGCACGTGGAAAGACAGATGGGACAGCGTGGACTGGTCCGTCAGCGACTATCACCAGCTCCTTTTCAAGCCGTGGCGCTGGATACGCTTCAACCGCGGCGGAAACGACCTCTTTTTGATGCTGCGGCGGCAGATGCAGGGCAGGCGCGACTCGTGGGCGATCCGCTTTTGCTATGCCCAGTCCAGGCAGAACAAACTGGCGGTCTACCCCACGAAGACGCTGCTGGTGAACTTCGGATTTGACGGCAGCGGCACCCATTGTGAGGAGGACGAGCGGTTTGCCGATCCGAAGATCACGAACGACCGGGAGGAGTTCCGCTATGAGGAACTGCCCGTGGATAGGAAGATCGCCAAGGAGTTTAAGGCGCTGTTTCGCATCACACTGAAGGACGCGGCGCAAAGCATTTGCAGAAAGGTGACGGGATTGTTCCAATGATTCGTGTCATCTATTATTACAGCCAACTGAACGTTGGCGGAGCGGAGAAATCCACCGTTCGCCTTTTAAATAAAATGGCGGAACGGGGATGGGACGTTACCGTTTTGCTCAAATGGAACGGCGGCGCGCTGGAATCGGAGCTGTCGGACCGGGTAAAGCGCATTTACCTCAGGCAGATGCGCGAGGGATGGGCGGATAAGAAGTGGCGCCGGATGCTGTGGTCCCTGATCCAGTACACGCTGTACCCCCTCCGGGAGCTGCGGCTGCACAAGCAGGCGTACGACGTTTGCATCAGCGGACTGTTCGGCTACCCTCCCGGTCTTCTTTTCCGTCACGTGCGCGCCGGGCAGTACTATCAACTGCTCCGTAACGACGTTCTGTGTACCGGGCATTACGGGAGAACCGAGGCGTATATGAAGCGTTACGGAGCGCGCTTTGACGCGTATATCGGCGTTTCGGATTATACGACCAAAACGTTTCAAATCGCGTATCCGGCGCTTGGAAACCGGGCGCTGACCATTTATAACGTGTTGCCGCAAATGCAGGCGGATCCGCAGGCGGTCTCGCCCTATGGCGATTTTGGCGCGGCGCTCAAGATCGTGACGGTCTGCCGGCTGAACGATCAGGCAAAGGGTCTTTACCGCATGGCGGAGGTCTGCCGGCGGCTGAAGGAAAAGCATGGAGACCGGTTCGTATGGTTCGTGGTGGGCGACGGTTCAGATCGCGCCGAACTGGAAAAGAGGATCGATTCTTACGGCTTGCAGCGCACCATGATCCTTTGCGGAGAGCAGCAGAACGTGGCGCCTTACTATCAGTTCGCGGATCTGGTGGCGGTGCTGTCCTACTATGAAGGACTGTGCGGCGTGGTGAATGAGGCGAAGGTGATGGGAAGACCCGTCATCGCCACCGAGTTTTCCGGGATCCACGAGCAGCTTCGCGACGGAGAAAACGGGTTCATCGTAGAGAATACGGAAGAGGCGATTTTTGAAAAAATGGACGCGATCCTTTCCGATCCGTCTGTTTTAGAACCGTTTAATAACTGCGGATTGCCCACGGCATTGTGCGATAACGACTATAAGATCTCCCGGTATGAAACGCTGTACCGCTGTTTGTCGGGCGGTGTTGCGGCGGAAGACGGATTACAGCAGGCGCTTATCAAAGCGGAAACCGCGCTTGAGGGAGAAGGCGCGTCTGAAGAATTGGGGCGGCGATACGATGAGGAATGAACAGGCACTCGATCAACGGAATATAGGCTATGACCTGATCCGGGTCGCGGCGATGCTGCTGGTATTGATCAACCATACCATGGCAGAGTTCAGCACGGGCGTAAGCGCCGAGAGCGTTTTTTCCTCCGTTTGCATGGCGCTTTCCAGGGGCGGTGTTCCGCTGTTCGTTATGCTGTCGGGGGCGCTGCTGGTGCGCTCACAGGGCGTCGATCCGCTCCGCACCGCGGTGAAGAGGGCGGCGGACGTATTGCGTCCGCTGGTGTTCTGGAGTTTGGTGTACTACGTCGCTTTCAACGTGCTCATCTATAAGGACGCGTCCTGGCGCTCATTCCTCTCGCTGGTGCAGGAGCCGGGAAGCGGCTCCCATCTGTGGTATCTCTATATGCTCATTCCCCTGTGTTTGCTGCTTCCCGTCTTTCAGATCCTTGCGTCGAAGGATCATATGAAAACGGTGGGGTACGTGTTGGTACTGTGGCTCGTATTCTCAGGGTGTTTCCATTATATCGAATTGCTGACAGGCTGGCATCTTTATGAAAACCTGCATTTTGTCAGCGGCTATGCAGGTTACTTTTTGGCAGGCTGGTATATAACGAATTCCCACTGGCAGATCTCAAAAGGGAAACTGGCCGTGTGCGCTTCGGCGGCGCTGATCGGTCTGGTGATCGCGCTGATCGCCCTTCCTTTCGACAGCGCACTGAAACGGGAAGTGGTATCCTATACAGGACTTCCGATGATCGTTTTATCCGTATCCCTGTTCTGCCTGCTCAAGCAGTGGGGCGATACCTGCCGTATCGGCCCGAAGGCACGGGGCGTCATAGCACTCACCTCTAAAGTGTCGTTTTGCGTGTATCTTTGCCAACTGGTTATGCGAGCGGCCGCTCATCGAGTGGTGCTGTATACCGGCTGGGAGGGGATCCCCGGAACGCTTTTGCTGTTCGTGCTGACCGTTGCGTTGTCACTTGGCTTTTCCCTTTGCGTGTACAGTATCCCGAATAACGCCGTTACGGTGTCGATCAAAAAGTATTTGGGTATCAAATAGATTGAGGTTGCGAAATGTCCGAAAAATCAATTAAGAATAAAGTCGTTTCCGGCCTGTTTTGGAAGTTCGCGGAGGCGATGTGCGCGGATCTGGTTTCCTTTATCGTGTCGGTTATTCTGGCGCGTTTGCTGCTGCCTGCTGACTACGGCGAGGTATCGCTGGTCAACGTTTTCATCGTGGTTGCCAACGTGTTCGTCGTAAACGGACTGGGTACGGCGCTGATCCAGAAAAAGGATGCGGACGATCTGGATTTCTCCTCCGTTTTCTATGCCAATCTGGCGCTCTCCCTGGTTCTGTTTGCCATCGTTTGGGCGATCGCGCCCCTTGTCGCGAGCTTTTACGAGATGCCGCACCTTGCCATCGTGCTGCGTGTTCTGGCGATCAAGATCCCGGTGGCGTCCGTCACCTCCATACAAAACGCCTACGTGTCCCGGAAGATGGTGTTCCGAAAATTCTTTTTCGCCACCATCATCGGAACGGTGCTATCCGCCGGGGTCGGCATCTACATGGCGTACAAGGGGTTCGGCGTTTGGGCGCTGGTGGCGCAATCCCTGTGCAACAACGTGATAGATACGCTGGTTCTCTTTATTACCATTAAATGGTATCCCAGGCTGAAGTTCTCGTGGACGCGGCTGAAGGGCCTTATCAACTACGGCTGGAAGATACTGGTCTCCAGCCTGATCAAGACCGGGTATTCACAGCTGACGAACCTTATCATCGGAAAGCTGTATACCAGCGAGGATCTGGCGTTTTATACGAAAGGGCAGAAGTACCCGGAACTGATCGTGACGGACGTGAACTCATCCATCAGTTCGGTTCTGTTCCCGGCGATCGCCAAGTATCAGGACGATCCCTCCATGGTCAAAGCCATGACGAGAAAATCCATGACCACCAGCTTATTCATCATCTCGCCTTTGCTGGTAGGTTTGGCGGCTTTGGCGGATCCGATCATCTCATGGATGCTGACGGATAAGTGGATCGAGTGCGTTCCGTTCCTTCGGATCTGCTGTATTTACTACGTGATGCAGCCGGTGCAAACGGCGAACCTGCAGGCGATCCGTGCCGTGGGGCGAAGCGACGTGATCTTGAAGCTGGACATCATCAAGCGCGGCGTGGGACTGGTGATCCTGCTGCTGCTGATGCGCCACGGCGTGATCGCCCTCGCCTTCGCGCCGGTAGGGATGACGCTGGTGGCAACGGTCGTGAACATGTATGCCAATACGCGCATCATCGGATATTCCTACGGTGAGCAGTTGTATGACGTGATCCGCAATCTGTCTCCGTCGCTGCTCATGGGAGCGATCATTTACGCCCTGTCCGTCTTTTTGCAAAGAACGATGCTGGGCGATCTGCCGATCATCCTCGTTTGCACGGTTTTGGGAGTGGGGTTGTTCCTGCTGTTTTCGTATTTGATGAAGCTGGATACCCTTTCGTTCGTTTTTAACACGGCGAAAGAGCGCCTCGGGGCGTTGAAGGGGAGCAAAGGGCAGTAACCGTATCCGCCGCGCCGTTGGCGTTTTGTACGCAGGGAGGGAGAATGAAGTGGCCGACGTAAGTGTGATTGTCCCGGTCTATAACGTAGAGCAGTATTTGGAACAGTGTCTGGATTCGGTCACGGGTCAGACGCTGAAGAATATGGAGATCATTTTGGTCAACGACGGATCGACGGACGGTTCGGAGGCGATCTGCCGTGCCTACGCGGAGCGTGACGAACGGGTCCGGCTGATCACGCAGGTCAACCAGGGGTTGGCGGCGGCGCGGCAGACCGGGCTGGATGCGGCGACCGGCCNNAGTTCATCGGCTTCGTTGATTCCGACGACTGGCTGGAGCCGGATATGTATGAAACGATGTTCACTGCGGCGAGCGCGCGGGACGTGGATATCGTGTTCTGTAACGTATACAGGAATGAGGATAAAAAGGAAGCGCCGTATTTTCCGTCCGGCTATTATGACCGCCGTGAGATGGAACGGGTGATTTTTCCCCGTCTACTGGCAGGCTTTGATGAAGGCGGCGGCGAGAACACCATCCGCTGGTGCAACTGGCTGCGGCTTTATAAAAAAGAGCTGATCGACACCCACCGTATCCGTTTTGATAAGCGCTTCCGCAGATGTCAGGATCTTCCGTTCACCTTTGAATGCACGATCCGGGCAAACAGCTACTGCTATTTGGGCGATGCGTATTTATACCATAACCGTATGAACTACGAGTCCTTGTCCAAGGGTTACACGAAGGATATGTGGGGACTCATCAAGCCGCTGGTGTCGTACTTGCAAAGCGTGGTAGATCACTATGCGCCGTATGATTTCCACAGGCAGATGAGCTGCCGCGCCGCGCTGTTTGTTTTTGAATGCTGTGAAAACGAGAACAAGCCGAACAACAAAAAGACGAAAGCGGAGCGTCTGGCAACGATACGGAGCATAATGAGAGATTCGGATGCACAAAAATGGGTGTCTGAGATGCATCTCAAACCTATGAGGAAGATCAATACAATTTATAAAATACTCTTCCGCTGCAAGCAGGCGAGGCTCTTCTATGCGATGGCTGACAAGCGGTTTGAAACAAGGAAACAAGATTATAGGAAGAAGCAACGTGACACCTAATACCGGCAACGGTTTTACGTTATGGACGGAGGAATTGCAATGAACACATACTATGCAAATGAGAAGCAAACCTTATTATTGATTAGTTTGCTCAAGGCGCATGGCATAAGAAAAGTGGTTGCAAGTCCGGGAGTGACAAATATCAGTTTTGTGGCGAGTGTTCAGCACGATGGTTTCTTCGAGCTGTATTCTTGTGTTGATGAACGCTCAGCTGCTTATTTGGCTTGCGGAATGAGCGCTCAAAGCAATGAACCTGTGGTTTTGAGTTGTACCGGCGCTACGGCATCCAGAAATTACATGCCTGGCCTGACAGAAGCGTATTACCGTAAATTGCCCATTTTAGCGGTTACGTCCTCCCAGGACATTTCGCGCATTGGCATGAACTCTCCTCAATGTATCGACCGGAGAGTGTTACCGAATGATATTGCAAGGTATAGTCTCAATCTGCCGCAGATAAAAACAAAAAAAGAAGAAAAAGACTACGCTGTCCTAATCAATAAGGCAATTTTAGAGTTGACACATCGCGGCGGAGGTCCGGTACATATTAACCTTACCGCATCATATAACCGCGACTTTTCCATTAAGGAACTTCCGAGCGTCAGAAAGATAACGCGTTATACTTACGGTGATCAGCTTCCCGCAATAAGAAAGTGTAAAATTGCCGTGATAGTCGGCGAGCATAAAGTTTGGTCAGAGGACGAAACGAATGCATTGGAGCAGTTTTGCAAGACGAATAACGCGGTTGTTCTGGTCGACCATATCAGCAAGTATAACGGCGGCTATGCAGTACATCCGAATCTCTTGCTGGCGCAGCGCAACTACCATCCGGATTGCTGCGATATCGATTTGCTGATCCATATCGGTGAGATACATGGCATGGATTTTGATAATATACGTGTTAAGGAGACGTGGAGAGTCAACCCTGACGGTGAAGTGAAGAATACGTTCGGGCATTTGGAGAACGTTTTTGAGATGCGTGAAGTGGATTTCTTTAAGCACTATTCCGTTGATCCCTGCGGTTATGATGATTCCGGTTACGCGCGTGAATGGCAAAGAGAGGTATCCGCGATTAGGGCGCAGATAGATCAGCTTCCGTTCTCCAACATATGGGTCGGGTCGAGGGTATTGCCGTCTTTGCCCGAAAATTGCGTGATACATTTTGGCATACAAAGCTCTTTGCGGTCATGGAATTTCTTTGAAACCGAAAAGAGCTATACCGGTTTTTGCAATACGGGCGGTTTTGGAATTGACGGGAACATGTCCTCTTTGATCGGTGCGTCTTTGGCTGATCCTGATCAACTGTTCTTCGGAGTCTTCGGAGATTTGTCATTCTTTTATGATATGAATTCGCTTGGGAACAGACATTGCAAAGATAATTTGCGGATCATCCTCATCAACAACGGTATTGCCCAACAGTTTAAAAATCCTGACTCTGCAGGCGAGCAATTCGGTGAAAATGCGGATCCGTATATTGCCGCTGCCGGGCATTTCGGCAATCGGTCACGTTTTCTTGTGAAGCATTACGCAGAAGATCTTGGTTTTCATTACATATCTGCATCCGATAAAAATGAGTTTGAGCAAAAACTGCCGGTTTTTTGCAGTTCGGAAAGAATTGGCAAGCCTGTTTTGTTTGAAGTATTTACTGATACAAAAGAGGAAAGCAGCGCATTGAGAATAATCAAGACGCTGGCAGGCAAGGAGCAGGTCGATATGGAAGGAACCGTAAAAACAGCTATTAAGCGTGTAATTGGCAAGCGGGGGCAGGCGATTGTTAAGGCGTTGCAAAATAATGAAGAATAGATGGAGATAGAATGAGGGTTTTATTACTTGGCGGGACAGGGACAATGGGAAAGCATCTGGCTTTCCTGCTATCACTGGATAAGAATAATACAGTTTGTATCACCTCCCGAAAAGTACATACCGATGCAGATAACGTGCACTATTTTATCGGCAATGGGAAGGACATGGCGTTTTTGCGGGAAATTACATCCCGCCATGAAAAGTGGGATGCAATCGTGGATTTTATGATATATTCCACAGAAGAATTCCGCCAGAGGTGTGGTTTCCTGTTGTCCATGACACGGCAGTATCTGTTCCTGAGCTCCGCCAGAGTATATGCTGACAGCGATTCACCGCTTTCTGAACAATCTTCCCGGCTGATAGATAGTGTGGATGACCCGGCGTTTTTGCACTCCGGCAACTATGCCGTTGCGAAAGCCCAGCAAGAAGATCTGTTGCTTGAAAGCGATATGCGGAATTGGACAATCATACGACCGTACATTACTTACAGCAGTGATAAAATGCAGTTGGGTTTGCAGGAAAAAGAGGAGTGGCTATATAGAGTTTTCCATGACAGATCTATCGTTTTTCCCAGAGAGTTATTGGATAAGAAGACGACCATGACGTGGGGGGATGATGTGGCGAGAGCCCTTTTGAAACTGATCGGGAATCAAAAAACGCTGGGAGAGATTTATCATATCGCAAATGAGCAATCGGTTACATGGCGCGAGGTGCTGGATTGCTACACAAAGAGTTTAAACAGCCTCGGCTATAAAGCAAACGTGGTGTTTGTGGAAACGATAGAGAAAACGCCGAAGGATCTCTATAGAGCGAAGTATGACCGTTTACTTGACAGAGAGTTTTCCATGTCAAAGATAGCGGAGATATATGATTGTTCCGATTTTCTCCGCATAGAGCAGGGATTGCCGGGTTGCCTGAAAACGTTTGTGAAGGATCAGGAATTTCGCGGCATTAACTGGATTACACAGGGAAAACTTGATAGAATTACAGGTGAGCGTGCCAAATGGAGCGAGATGCCGTCTGCACGCCAAAAATTGGACTACTTTTTTGCCAGATATCTTTTTTATAAGGAAAAGTAAAGTAAACTATTCGGAAATAGATCCGTTGCCCTGTTGGCGTCGATAGATAGAGCAAAGGGGCTTAAATGCCATATTGACGGTAGAGCGGAAATCGGCGTTGAAAGTATGGCAACGCACCTGACAAAACCACTATATGGCACAGGATGGTTGTGTATAAAGAAAAAATGACATCTCTGCGTATGAATATGCGGAGAATGTCCTTCCCATCGAAATGTGGGTACTTTGCACATAAAGAATAACGGTATTGGGCGGGATATATTATGAAGACGCTACGCATGAAAAAACAAAACGCGATTGACGTATTAAGGCAGGATTACTGCCGCTATACAGCGGATCGCTGGAGTTTTATAAATTTGATCCGTAATAAGCGGCATATTCCCGGCTTGGACTATATGGTTTGGTTTAGATTGGCAAGCATTTTAAAAAATAATTTGCTGTTAAATAGGATTTGTGAGCATTTTTTGCATCGAAAGGGGATCAGATACGGGTTTGACATCCCTTCCGATACAAACATCGGCGGCGGTTTCTGCATCAAGCACCACGGAATGCTGATCATCAACCGCCAGTGCGTCATAGGAGAAAACTGCACCGTTGTCTGCGGCACCGTGATCGGGAAAAAACATGGGGAGAACCCTGTGATTGGAAACTGTGTAGAGATCGGTGCGAATGTGTCGGTCATCGGCGGCGTTACCGTCGGAGACGGCGCAAAAATCGGCGCGGGCAGCGTTGTGGTTCACGATGTGGAACCCATGACGGTTGTTGCGGGAAACCCCGCGCATTTGATGGCAAGAAAGTGAAGGAACCAGTGTGAAGATCGGTATTTTAACCTTCTATGAGTCGGATAATTACGGGACGGTGCTCCAGGCGTTCGCACTGCAGCAGTATCTGGAATCAAAGGGTCATCAGGCCGAGTTGATACGGATCAGGCGATCGGTGAACGCGGTATCCGCACACTTTGACCGTTCGGGCGGAAAAAGAGAAGAGAGCCTGTGGGAGAGGATACGGATCAAGTATTCCACCATTAGGCACGCAAAGGACGAAGAAAAGAAAAAGGCGGCGTTCAGGCGTTTCAGGGAGACCCGTCTCAACGTGAGCGGGCAGTTCTATGAAACGGATGAGGAATTGCTGCGATGCCCGCCGGTCTATGATCTGTATATCAGCGGCGGCGACCAGATATGGAATCCCTACCACAAGGTTTTTTCGACGCATTATATGTTTGACTTTCTTCCGGACGGCTGTCCGAAGGCGTCGTACGGCTCGAGCTTCGGCGTTTCCGCGATAAAGGAGCGGGACGTCATGGACACAATGAGCCGACTGCTCCGTACCTATCAATGCGTTTCGGTCAGGGAGCGATCCGGGGTCGAGCTGTTGAACGAGATGGGGATCGGGGGAGAATTGGTTCTGGATCCCGTATTCCTGATCGATGACTGCTGGAGCTGTCTGGCTGACGGGAATAAGAACAGAGAAAAAGAACCGTATTGCCTGGTTTACGCGCTGGTCGACTATCCGAAGGAAGAGGATCGGATCATCCGTGCGTATGCAGAGCGCAGAGGATGGAAGGTGCTGGTTTTGCCGGCGAACAGGCATAATCATGCGACGCCTTATCGGAAAAGCTTCTCTGCCGGCCCGGAGGAATTTGTCGGTCTTCTGGCAAACGCCGAACACGTTTTCACCAATTCCTTTCACGGCCTTGCGTTTTCCGTTTTATTCAAACGGCAGTTTTCCCTTTTATCCACCGTGTCAAAAGAGAGTGAAAGCAAAAAAGACCGGTTGACCAACCTCGTCGCCATGTTGGAGCTGCCGGGCAGACCGGTGAACGCGGAGCCGGAAATCATTGATTATGATGCGATAACGCCGGTTTTGAAGCGATATCAGGCAAAGTCATATGCGTATATAGACAGGATGCTCGGCGCTTGCGGCACCGCGGCGGATACCCGGTCGTAACAGTGAGGGAAGGTGGATTGTCGTGCGGGGAAAAAACAGGTTGATACAATTCCTCAGGGGGATATCGATTATTGCCGTTGTTCTCACGCATAGTCTGGGCAAAGCGGGAATATTCCCTCTTGTGATGAAACCGTGGCTTTACTTTCAGGTGATGCTGTTTGTATTTCTGAGCGGATATTTAACGCCCGTGAAAAGGTGCAGGACGTTTGGAAGTTCTATCGGCGGCGTCTTGTGAAAGTCTTGATACCGTACGCGGTATGGACTGCCGTATACTTATTGCTTGATGGGAACTTTACCCTGTACCAATTCGTACGGGCGATCATACGGGCAAACGCATGGGGACCGCTGTATTATCTTCATGATTACGCACAACTGGTCGTGTCGACTCCGCTGCTGTACCGGATGCTTCAAAAAAAGAGCCTTCGTATTGCGCTGTATGCTGTGTCCCCGTTGTATATCGTGTTCAATTATTATATGAGAATCCATGACCGGTATCTGCTTGTCCCGGTATGCCTGTGGCTGATCCTTCCGTATGTCATTGGACTTGAACACGGTTACTGGCGGGAAAAGATCAAGGTGTTGCCGGTCAAGAAAGCGCTGATCTCCGTTGCCATTTTTGTCGTTGCGCAAGCGGCAGAGAGCTTTATCTGGAGATATTTTGGGGTCGAGGCATTGGCAAATACGCAAGTAAAATTTACGAGCCTGGGATATTTTCTGGCCGTTCTGTTTCTCATCGCGTGCCTCAATGAAAAGCAGCGTGAAAAGCTGTCCAAGATACGGCCCATAACCTTGGTGGGGGACTTGTCATTTGGGATCTACTGCTGCCATGGCGTCTTTTTGATTTTTATCAGCGGCTTTATTCCGAAACAGTTTCCTTATTCGATCACTCTTTGGATCGTAGTGACGGGACTATCAGTTGCGCTTGTGAAGGCGGGAAGCTATTTGCCTTTGCGTATCCGTCAAGTACTTGGATTTGTATAATAAGACTTAGGGTGGACGATATTTGATATGGGGGAAGTTTTTCTTCTTCACGCTGTTTGAGATCACAGAGGCCGCCGTTCGGGAAGCTCCATGCGTTTTGCGAGGTGTTCTGCCTGTTGCGATCGCATACTCAAGCGGCTTTTTACGCCCGCAGAAAGGGGGGGATTGGTTTGGCGTTTTTAAAGTGGTTCGGGAAGGCGCTGATCGCCTTCGTTTTGGCGACGGCGATCCTCTCCGGCTTTGCATACGTATATTCCTATGACGGGATCCACCATACGAATCCCACCGGCGCCACCGATTACGTTTGGCGTCCGAACGAGCATATTGCCACTATGACGGAAGGCTTTGCCTGGCTGAAGATGGACGAAGCCGGGTTCAATAACGCCGGGATTCCCGACACCGTGGACGTTCTTTTCATGGGCAGTTCCCATACGGACGACCTCCATTTTTCCGCCGATAAGAACGCGGCGGTTCTGACAGGGGAGCTGACGGGGCGGTCCGTCTACAACGTCGGGATGTCGGGGCATACCATTTACCGTTGTCTTGATAATCTGCCGGCGGCGCTTGCAACGTATCAGCCGGAGGAATTCGTGGTACTGGAAACCGACACGGTACGGCTGAACGTTGACCGGATGAACGAGGTGCTGAACGGCACCGCCCTGCCGAACCCGTCCTACGAGAGCGGCATCGTGTACTATATGCAGCTCATACCGGCCTTTAAGCCCATGTATAAGCAACTGGACGTCTGGATGAGCCTTGAAGAGGAAGAAGAGGAGCAGAGCTCCGAAAGCAGCGAGATGCCGGAGGAGTACCTCGGCGTGCTCAAAGAGCTTCTGGCGCGGGCGGGTCAGCAGGCGCGGGAGGCGGGCGTTACCCTCATCGTGTATTACCATCCTCCGGAAAAGCTGATGCCGGACGGGACCGTTCGGTACAAAACCTCCAAACAATACCTCACAGCGTTCAGCGAAGCTTGTGAGGAGGCGGGTATCGTCTTTGTCAATATGACGGAGAGCTTCTGCCGGCTCTATAACACGCAGCACCTTCTGGCACACGGGTTTGACAACACTCAGATCGGAGAAGGTCACTTGAATGCGAACGGGCATAAAGTGATTGCTGAGGTGCTGTCAGAACTGATCAACCAACGGGAGGTGCGGTGATGTCACTGACCGGGTTTACCTTTTTCGTGTTTTTCCTCGCGGTATACGGAAGCTTGTGGATCGCCGCGGCGCTGTGCAGAAAGAGCGGCCGTCTGGTGAGCGTCAACAAAGCGATACTCCTGATCGCATCCTTCGTGTTTATGGGATGGGCGGACTGGCGCTTCGCCATTTGCCTTGCGCTGTTGAGCGCCGTGGCATACGGCACGGCGCTGCGCTGCAGAGCGAACAAAAAATGGCTCGCTGCCGGCGTGACCGTATCCATTGTGCAGTTGGCGGTCTTCAAATACCTGAACTTCTTCGTAGGCGCCTTTACCGGGTTGCTGGGTCTTTCGGAACAGGTCATACAGATCATGGTGCCGTTGGGCGTGTCGTTTTATACGTTTTCCGCCATCTCCTATATGGTGGACGTGTACCGCGGCAAATATGAAGCCAACAGGAGTTTTGTCGACGTGGCGCTGTTCATGTCGTTTTTCCCCAAGCTCACCTCCGGGCCGATCCTCCGGGCGGATGCGTTTTTTGACCAGCTGGATGCGGAGCACACCGTTTCGGTGAAGAATCTGGAAAGCGGCGTCCAGATCGTCGTGTGCGGTATGCTGAAAAAGATGGTTCTGGCGGATCATCTGGCGCCGTTTGTGGAGGAGGTGTACGCCGCCCCCGCGGCGTTCCACGGGATCACGGTATTTTTGGCTACGGTGGCGTATACGCTTCAGATCTACTTCGATTTTTCGGGTTATTCGGATATTGCCATCGGTCTTGCGCGCATGATGGGCATCACCATCAACAAGAATTTCGATTTGCCGTATCTAGCTAAAAACCCCACGGAATTCTGGAAGAGATGGCATATCAGCCTCTCGTCCTGGCTGCAGGAATACCTCTACTATCCCCTGGGCGGCAACAGGAAAGGGAAAAGCAGGACGAAGATCAATCTCCTTTTGACGATGCTGATCGGAGGACTGTGGCACGGAGCGGACTGGTCCTTTATCGCGTGGGGCGGTATCCACGGTCTGGCGCTGATCGTTCACAAGGCGTTTGCAAAGCGTCGTGCCGGTCGCTCCGCCCCCGGAGATTACGGGACGGTCAAGGCATGGGTATCGACCCTTGCCATGTTCCTGTTCGCCAATTTTGGCTGGATCTTTTTCCGTGCCGACCGGATCACGGATGCGTTTGCCGTCATCCGGCGGATGCTGACGGGCGGTGAAGGCGTCGTACACCTGTACAGTTGGGTGTTTGTGGCGCTGGCGGCGCTGGTGATCGAAAGCGCCGTCGCGCTGTCCCGCCGCAAAGGCGGAAAGGTGAGTCGTGAATACCTCCTGCTGGATCTGAGCAAAACGTATTCGCTGGTGCTGTTTTTCACCGCGGTCGGCCTTTTGATCCTGACGGCTTATCTGGGCGATACCTCGTTTATTTACGGAAGGTTTTAGGGTCATCCGCCGCGGATGGTTCAAACGCAGAGTTTTTCAGCAGAAAAAGGAAGGTTTTTGAGTGTATGAATAACACGGAACGAGTATTGTTGGATAGGATCAAGTCAGCTCTATTCAATACTCCGGGCGGCTCTTTGGAGGACGTGGACTGGAACGCCGTTTTTGTAGAAGCGAAGGCGCAGACGGTTCTTGCTCTCGTGGCGCAAGCGGTGCCTGCCGTGGAACGCCATCTGTGGATGAAAAGTGAATACCGTCAAATTGCCGCTTTTTACCGTGTTTTATATGCACAGGCGGAACTTTTGAAGCTGTTTGCGGAGAAGGATCTCCCTCTGGCGATCCTCAAGGGAACGGCGGCGGCGGTGTATTATCCCGTCCCGTCGAGACGCGCCATGGGCGACATTGACTTTATCGTTCCCCAGGAGCGGTTTGAACAGGCGCGTGAGCTGATGGAACGCGCCGGCTATACGCCCATCCATGAGGAACCGGGCGGTTTTCGTCATATCGGATATGAGAAGAACCGCAACACGTTTGAGCTCCACTGCCGATTCAGCTCCGAAATGGTGGATATTGAAAAATACGTTATCGACGGACTGCGCCACCGGGAAACGGGAGAGATCGAGGAATACGCGTTCCCCATGCTGCCCAGACTTGCCAACGGCTTGGTTTTGGTGGCACATATCCGGCAACATCTGCAGAGTGGATTGGGCCTTCGGCAGATCATTGACTGGATGATGTACGTGGATAAGGAGCTGGACGACGCGTTTTGGCAGGAGCAGTTTCGCGCGGCGGCGGAGGAGACGGGGCTGGACACGCTGGCGATCGTGTTAACGCGCCTGTGCCAGAAGTATCTGGGACTGCGTGAGTCCATCACGTGGTGCGCCGGCGCGGACGAAGCGCTGTGCGACGAGTTGCTCAACGAGCTGCTGTCTTCCGGCAATTTCGGCAAGAAGCAGGGGATCGGGGCGCAGGTCGAGACGGTGATGACGGCGATCCGGGGAAGGGGTCTTTTCCCGTATCTGCAATACGCCGGGAAATATAACTGGGCGGCCTATCAAAAGCATGAGTGGCTGGCACCGTTTTGCTGGATGTATCAGATCCTGCACTACGTCCGGGAGCTCCCCAGACTGTTGCGGAGAAAGAACAAACTGCGCCACGATCTGGACCGCAGCAAGGAGCGGTATCAGCTCTTGCAAAAACTCGGTTTTTAAGAAACCGTTGATCGTTCTCCTTGCGCCGCCGGAGCGCGCGGTGTGAGCGGCATGGAGAAAACGTACGTGTATTGATAAGGAGGCAACGATGATCGGGAACTTTATCTATCATACCCCCACGACGCTCTATTTCGGCAAAGGCGCGATCCGCGACCTGCCGGAGGTGCTGGGCAGGTACGGCAAACGCGTACTGCTCACCTACGGCGGCGGCTCCATCAAGAAGCTGGGACTTTACGACAAAGTCAAAGAACTGCTCCGTGATTTTACGGTGGTGGAGCTTTCGGGGATCGAGCCGAATCCCAAGTACGACCCCTCCGTTATCACCGGCGCGAAGCTGTGCCGGGAACACGGCGTGGACGTAATTTTGGCGGTAGGCGGCGGTTCGGTGCTGGACTGCTCCAAGGCGATCGCCGCCTGCGCGCTGTACGACGGCGAGGGGTGGGATCTGATCTCCGGGAAGGTACAGGCGCAGGGCGCTCTGCCCGTTGTGGATATCATCACCCTTGCCGCCACGGGAAGCGAATACGACATGGGGTGCGTCATCTCCCATACCGCGCTCTGCGATAAGCGGGGCTATCTGGACGAGCATCTCTATCCCGTGGCGTCGTTCCTCGACCCGGAATACACCTTCAGCGTTTCCAAATGGCAAACCGCCTGCGGCACGGCGGACGCGATCAATCACGTGCTGGAGCAGTTTTTCGCCGCGCCCCATTCTCTTTTTAACGACGGCGTGATGATCTCCGCCCTCCGCTCGCTGATGACAAACGTGAAAATCGCGCTGGAAAAGCCGGACGATTATGCCGCCCGAAGCGAGCTGATGTACGTTTGCAGTTGGGGCTGTAACGGAATCCTTGCCAACGGCGCCGGCTATTCCGGCTGGCCCATGCACGCCATAGAGCACGCCCTCTCCGCCTACTTTGATATTACCCACGGCGCAGGACTTGCCGTGATCACGCCCCGGTGGATGGAGGAGATCTTATCGGACAGAACGATGGAGCGTTTTGTCACGCTGGGAAAAGACCTGTTCGGTATGGACGGGGCGGCGCCTGAGGTTGAGACGGCGCACCGTGTCATCGCCGCGTTTTATGACTTTTTCGCCTCCATCGGGATCCCCATGCATTTAGGCGAGCTGGGGGTGAAGGCGGATAAGATCGGGGAGATGGCGGATCATATCCTGAGCCATGACAGTACCGACGAGCCCTGGATGTTCGCGCCGCTAAGCCGCGAGGCACTGATACGGATTTTGCAGGCAAGCATGTAATGATGGTCGCGTTTCATAGCGCAAAAATAAGAAAGAAATATTAAAATCTGCGCCGGTCGGGTAAATATTACCTGACCGGCGCGCGTATATCCTTTTATGAACGGGAAAAGCTACGATTGCGATACCCAACGAGCGTATTGCTTATCATTCTGAAAGGAGATACCGATTATGTCCAGCAAGAATTCCAATAAGCTGAATATCCCTGAGGCGAAAGCCGCGATGGATAAGTTCAAGATGCAGGCCGCCAGCGATGTTGGCGTGAATCTGAAGCAGGGCTACAACGGCGACTTGACCTCTCGTGAGGCGGGTTCCGTGGGCGGCCAGATGGTCAAAAAGATGATCGAGTCCTACGAGAAGAGCCTGTAAGGGTCACGTTCTGTAAGACTGAAAAAGCACTCCCGTCTATGGACGGGAGTGCTTTTTGAGACTGTCAAAAAACGGCTCTGCCGTTTTTTGACAAAAGGGTTGCAGCCTACTGCGCGCACTCATGGTGCACCTATGGCGCACCATTCGCACACTTCGTAGGCTGAGCGGTGTCATTTGCCACGTACA
>DBWU01000063.1:8381-8545 GCA_002309395.1 Oscillospiraceae bacterium UBA1230 | reverse complement strand
CCCGTCTATGGACGGGAGTGCTTTTTATCGTTGGCGTTTCCTGCCGGATCAGCTCTTTTACAGTGCCGCCTTGATGGCGCGCAGAAGATCGTCATACGTCTCGTAGGCGGGGATGTCGGGATAGTCCGCCTTGATCTTCTCCGTGGTGCGGAACAGGAAGCCTG
>DBWU01000063.1:199-8351 GCA_002309395.1 Oscillospiraceae bacterium UBA1230 | reverse complement strand
TCGCCGCTGGCGATGGTGTCAAAGCCTACGGACTGCAAAGCGCGGACGGTGGTGAGCTTGGAGTGGTCACAGCGCATTTTGAACCCGGTGATAAACCCTGCGTCGTTCACCTCCAGCGTGTTGCAAAGAAGGGTGGGATATCCCAGCTTTTTCATCAGCGGCATGGCNNTGTCGCTGAGGATCACCACCTGCGTCTCGGCGCGCAGTTCGTCCAGAAACGCGCGGGCGCCCGGCAGAGGATCGATGGTCTCAATGACGGATTGGATCTCCTTGAGCCCCAGACCGCGCTTTGCCAGCAGGTCGATGCGCCAGCGCATCAGCTTGTCGTAATCCGGCTCGTCGCGGGTGGTGCGGCGCAGTTCGGGGATGCCGCTGGCTTCGGCGAAGGCGATCCAGATCTCCGGTACCACCACGCCTTCCATATCAAGACAGACGATATTCAAACTCATCACTTTGCCTCCCAGTTCTTTTGCGCGATCTTGCCCAATACGTACGAAAGCATTTCCTCCCGGTCGATCACGTCCGTATGGCGCACCTTCTTTTGCCGCAGGGACGCCAACTGGGGCGGTATCGGTACGCCGGTAAGGTCGTGAAGCCGATCCATCAGCGCAAAGCCTTCTTCCTCCACGGCCTGTCCCAGCGCGGATAGTACGGCGGCAGGGAACTTATACGGCGAGGCGGTGGACAGCACCACCACCGGCGCGCCGTCGGTCTGCGCTGCCATGAAATCGTCCGCCACCCGGTAGGCAACGGCGGTGTGCGGATCGCACAGATACCGCTCATTCTCCCACACCCGGCGGATCAGCGCGGCGGCTTGCGTATCGTCACAGCATCCGCAGGCAAAGGTCTCCTGCAGGGCGCTCAAAAGCGTATCCGGCACCTGATAGCGCCCATCCTCGTTGAGCCGGCGCATCAGGGACGCCACCAGCTCCGTGTCACCGCCGGAGGCGAGATACAGCATCCGCTCCAGATTGCTGGATACCAGAATATCCATAGAGGGGGAGGTGGTCTTATAGAAGGGTCGCCGCCGGTCGTAGACGCCGGTGGTCAAGAATTCGGTGAGCACGTCGTTCCGGTTGGAGGCGCATACCAGCTTTCCCACCGGCAGACCCAGCAGCTTGGCGTAGTACCCGGCGAGAATGTCGCCGAAATTGCCGGTAGGCACCACGAAATGCACCTTTTCGCCTGCGACAATGCGCCCGGACTTTACCAGCTCCGCGTACGCTTTGAAATAATACACCACCTGCGGCGCCAGACGACCGATGTTGATGGAGTTGGCGGAGGACAGGCGCACGCCGGGGAGCGCACGGTCCCGGCAGGCGGCAAACACGTTCTTTACGCCGGTCTGCGCGTCGTCAAAATTGCCGCGCACGGCGCATACGCACACGTTGTTGCCCTCCTGCGTGGTCATCTGCGCCTGCTGTACCGGCGAAACGCCGCCGTGGGGGTAAAAAACGATGATCTTCGTGCCGTCCACGTCGTGAAAGCCCTCCAGCGCCGCCTTGCCGGTATCGCCGGAAGTGGCGGTGAGGATCACGATCTCGTCGCTCACGCCTTCGGCCCGTTTGGCGGCGGTGATGAAACGGGGCAGAAGGCTCAACGCCACGTCCTTAAAGGCGCTGGTGGGGCCGCGGAACAGCTCCAGTACGTACCGTTCACCGACCGGCACCAGCGGCGTCAGCTCCTCCGTTTCGAATTTGCCCGCGTAACCACGGCGCACCAGATCGCCCATATCCGGCAGATCCGGCAGTAACCTGGAAAGGATCACCTCCGCCATCTCCTGCGCGGTGCAGGTGAGCAGTGCGCGGTAATCAAACCCCTCCGCGTTTACCGCGTCGGAGATATATAATCCGCCGTCCGGCGCCAGCCCCTCCAGCACGGCACGGCTGGATGAAGCGGTCAAGGCACGGTCGCGTGTGCTGTGATACAGGATCTTCTGGCTCATAGTATGCGCCTCCTTTTGCTGTTAGGGAAATTATACCGCGCCGCCCGGCGGATTGCAACAGAAAATCCGCAGAGGAGAAAGGCCGTATTTTCTGCAAATTCCCCTTGCATTTTGTTATCGTATGTGCTACACTGTCTACACGAAAAAAGCAAGTGTTTTCACAGGAAAAACAAATTAACAAAAACTGTTTTTCCGGCAGGTGGACACGGGCGAAAGAAGAGGCGAGTATATGCTGAAGGTGTTAAAATTCGGCGGTTCTTCCATGGCGGATGCGACCCAGTTTGCCAAGGTGCGATCCATCGTGGAGTCGGAGGAGAGCCGCCGCGTGGTGGTGGTGAGCGCCGCGGGCAAGCGTTGCGGCGGCGACCATAAGCTGACGGATCTTTTGTATCTGTGCCACGCGCATTTGAAATACGGCGTAAGCTGTGACGGCGTATGGCAGATGATCACGGAGCGGTATCTCTCCATTCGGGACGAGCTGGGGCTTTCCACGGATCTGGAGAGCGAATTTGCCGCCCTGCGTGAAAAGATGGAAGGCGGCATTTCCCAGGATGAGCTGGTGTCCCGCGGTGAATACTTCGCCGCCCGGCTGATGGCGGATTATCTGGGGTATGAGTTTATCGACAGCGCCCGGTGGCTGTACTTCCGGCTGGACGGCACGGTGGATCAGGAGCAGAGCTATGAGGCGCTGCGGAAGCTGGCGCAGGGTCGCCGGGTAGTGATCCCCGGTTTTTACGGCGTGATGCCGGACGGCGCGATCAAGACCTTCAGTCGCGGCGGCAGCGATATCACCGGCGCGCTGGCGGCGGCGGCACTGGATGCGGACATATATGAAAACTGGACGGACGTTTCCGGCTTTTTGATGGCGGATCCGCGCATCGTGAAGGACCCGGAACCCATCGAGCGCATCACCTATTCGGAGCTGCGGGAGCTCAGCTACATCGGCGCGCAGGTGCTCCATGAGGGAACGATCTTCCCCGTGCGTGAGAAAAACATCACGCTGAACATCCGCAACACCAACCAGCCTTTGCATCCCGGCACTATGATCCGTGAGAGCTTTGAAGAAGGCGAGATCACCGACGACCGTTTTATCACCGGCATTGCCGGGAAGAAGAACTTCTCCGTCATCACCGTGACGAAAAGCGGTATGTCCGGCCAGCAGGGAACGCTGCGGCAGATGCTGGAGATCCTGGAGAAATACGGCGTGAACGTGGAGTATATTCCCTCCGGCATCGACTCGGTGTCGCTGGTGGTGGCGTCGGATAAGGCGGCGCCGTGTCTCTATCAGATCATGGGCGATCTGCAAAAGGAGATCAAGCCGGATACCATCCACGTAACGGAGGATATGGCGATCGTGGCGGCGGTGGGTCGGAAGATGGCGTATAAGCCGGGCAGTTCCGGCAAGATCTTCGCCACGCTGGGCGAGAATCACATCAACATCCGTATGATCACCCAAGGCCCGGAGGAGCTGAATATCATCGTAGGCGTGGACAATAAGGATTTTGAAAACGCGATCCGCGTTTTGTACAACAGTTTTGTAAAGTGAAGGGAGCTATCACCATGAAACAGTATAAAGTAGCGATTTTAGGCGCCACCGGCGCGGTAGGCAGAGAAATGATGAAAATTCTGGCGGAGCGTGACTTTCCAGTATCGGAGCTTCACCTGCTGGCGTCGGAGCGTTCCGTAGGGCAGAAGATCGCGTGGAAAGACCGGGAGCTGACGGTGGAGCTGGCGTGCGAGGCGGCGTTTGCCGGCATGGATATCGTGCTGGGCGCGGCGGAGAACGATATCGCCAAGCAGTTCGCCCCTGCCATCGTAGCCGCCGGCGCCGTGTTCGTGGATAACTCCAGCGCCTTCCGCATGGATCCCGGCGTGCCGCTGGTGATCCCGGAGATCAATCCGGAGGACGTGAAGAAGCACAAGGGCATCATCTCCAACCCCAACTGCACCACCATCGTTTCGCTGGTCGCCATCAACGCCCTCAATCAGGACAGCCCCATTGAGAGTATCGTCGCCTCCAGCTATCAGGCAACTTCCGGCGCCGGCGCCGGCGGTCCCAAGGAATTGATGGAGGAGGTAGAGGCACTGCGCGCGGGCAAGAGCGTGGAGCCGAAGGTGTTCCAGTATCAGATCGCCTATAACGTGATCCCCCAGATCGGCGGCGAAGCGTTCGAAGGCTACACCTCCGAGGAGATGAAGATGCAAAACGAGGGTCGCAAGATCATGCACCTGCCCGACCTGCGCGTGAGCTGCACCTGCGTGCGGGTGCCGGTGGTACGCAGTCACAGCGTGTCTATCGTGGTCCGCACGAAGGAGAAGGTCAGCGTCGAGCGCGCCAGAGAGCTGATCGCCGCCGCCCCCGGCTGCCGTCTGGTGGACGATCTGGCGCATAAGAAGTACCCCATGCCGCTGGATACCAGCGATCAGGATCTGGTGTTCGTGGGTCGCATCCGTGACGATCTGACCAGCGACAACGGCTTGAATATCTGGTGCTGCGGCGATCAGGTACGCAAGGGTGCCGCCACCAACGCCGTGCAGATCGCGGAGCTGGTGATCCGGGACTGACCGCATGATAAAGGAAATGAACTGCTGTAAAGTGTCTTTGCTTTACAGCAGTTTTCCTGTGATACGGGTCTTTACAACCGGCGCCGTACTTCGTATAATACAGAAAAGAACCGTTTTGCTCCAAGGGGGGGACGTACCGTGAAAGCGATCAGGCGGATCATCTGCGCGGTCTTAACGCTGGCGGCTTTGCTGCCGGCGCTGTCCGGCTGCGGCGAACAGCCGGAGGTGGTGTTCCGTGCCGCGCTGGTGGGGCGTGTGGATACGCTGGATCCGGCGCTGGCGGTGGATCCGGCGGAGCAGACACTGGTACAGCATCTGTATGAAAACCTGATGAAATGCCAGACGGACGCGGAGGGCACGGTCACAGCTGCCGGCGCGGTGGCGCGTACCTGGCAATGCCGTGACAATCTGGACGGCACGGAGACCTATACCTTCTCCCTGCGGGCCGACGCCCGATGGATGGACGGCAAAGCCGTAACGGCGGAGGATTTCGTATACGCGTGGCGCCGTCTTGTGGACCCGGAGCTTAATTCACCCAACGCATCGCTGCTGGATATGGTGGCAGGGTATGACGCGGCGCGCAATGGCGATCCCGCAGCGCTGGCGGTCACTGCGGTGGACGGCGTTACGCTGGAGGTGGCGCTCTCGTGCCACTGCCCCTACTTTTTGCGTACCGTTTGCACGGCGGCAGCCACCATGCCCCAGCGGGGGGATCTTGCCTATAAGCTGGAAAGCGGCACGGCGGGCAACGGCGCCTATACCGTTTCCGGCCGCGAGGATGCGTGTCTGACGCTGTCGGCATCGGAGCGGTATTACGACCGGCGCCGTCTGGGACCCGACCGTCTGGAGCTGTACGTGTGCGCCGACAGTGCGTCAGCGGCGTCGCTTTTGAGCGAGAAGAAGGTGCAGATGGTCTGCGGCGTGGACGATCCGTCGGTGACGGATGCGTCGTGGTGCGTTTCGCCCGTGCCGCAGGTGGAGCTGTTGCTGATCAACCAGATGGCGCAGAAGCTGTCCGGCAAGGAGCTGCGCCGGGCGCTGTCCCTTGCCGTTGACCGCACGGCGCTTTCGGCGCTGGCAGGGGAGGGGCGGTACGTGCCCACGCAGGGTCTGATCCCCTACGGCGTGCTTACCTCCGACGGCGCCGTTTTCCGCACGATGGAAGATGCCGTCCTGTCACAGGAGCAGTATGAGGAAAACTGCGTTACGGCGCGTCAGATCCTGGCGGACGCCGGGATCACGCAGGAGAGCGTCTCCGGCGTAACGATCCTCTACAATGCCGGCGGCAGTGAAAGCGCTGTTGCCGCGGCACTGCGTACCATGTGGCTGGAGCAGTTGGGCCTGGAGGTAAAACTGCGGGGCGTATCCGCCGAGGAGATGGAACGCGCCCTCCGTCAGGGGGAGTACAGTATTGCGCTGTGGCACCAGAGCGGCGACAGGAACGACGCCTCCGTCTTTTTACAGCGCTGGGTCTCCGGCGGCGCGGATAATACGGCGCAGTTCCATTCCAGCGCGTACGACACGCTGCTGCGCGCGGCGGCGGCTTCCTCCAGCGCGGAAGCGCGGGACGCCTATCTCAAAGACGCCGAGCAGCTTCTGCTGGAACACGGTAACGTGATCGCCCTCTATACGCCGCTTCGCCTGTGGTATGCCGACAGCGGCACAGCAGGTCTGCAAAGCGCGGGTTGGGGCGTGTGGCGTTTTCACGGCGTGACCGTGACGTCGGTATAGAGCGCTTTTGAGTCATTGTGCCAAAATGGGGCGCTGTTTTCCGCGGAAACTTGTGAAAAAATAAACGAAACCGTGATTGACGGCAGAGCAGTAACATGGTAGAATACGTGTGCGGCAGTGTGAAGCTGTCGCACATTTTGCGTATAAAAAGCAGGAACTAAAAAGAAAAGAGGGGTCGGAAAGATGTACCGGATCGTTAAGAAAGAGGCATTGAAGCCCACTGTCATCCTCTATGAGATCGAGGCGCCCATGATCGCCAAGAAGGCGGAGCCGGGTCAGTTCATCATCTTGCGTGTTGACGAGTTGGGTGAGCGTATTCCCATCACCGTGCACGACTATGACCGTGAAAAGGGAACGGTGACCATCATCGTGCAGACCATCGGCGCCACCACGGAAAAGCTCAGTCACCTCAACGAGGGCGACTGCCTGCACGACTTCGTAGGTCCTCTGGGCAAACCCACCGAGACCGAGGGTCGGAAGAAGGTGTGCGTGGTCGGCGGCGGCGTAGGCTGCGCCATTGCGTATCCCGTACTGAAAAAGTTCCATGACTGCGGCGCCGAGGTACACGCGGTGGTCGGTTTCAAGAGCAAGGATCTGGTGATCCTGGAGGATAAGTTCCGCGCCGCTACCAGCGTGCTGAAGATCTGCACCGACGACGGTTCGTACGGTCAGAAGGGTCTTGTGACCAACGCTCTGCAGGAGCTGTTGGACGCGGGCAATCAGTATGACGAGGTGTTTGCCATCGGCCCGATGGTGATGATGAAGTTCGTGTCCAAGACCACCGAGCCTTACGGTATCCGCACCACCGTTTCCATGAGCCCCATCATGATCGACGGCACGGGTATGTGCGGCGGTTGCCGTTTGAGCGTCGGCGGCGAGACGAAGTTCGCCTGCGTGGACGGCCCGGATTTTGACGGCCATCAGGTCGACTGGAATCTGGCGGTCAAGCGCAACCAGATGTACCGTGAGTTTGAAGCGCACAAATACGAAGAAACCTGCAACCTGCTGAACAAGGAGGTACGCTGACATGCCGAATATGAGCTCGAAAAAGAATGAGATGCCCTCTCAGGACCCCAATGTACGCAACAAAAACTTCCTGGAAGTGGCGCTGGGCTACACCGAGGAACAGGCGCTGGATGAAGCCGCCCGCTGCCTCAACTGTAAGAACCGTCCCTGCGTGACCGGCTGCCCGGTAAACGTAAAGATCCCCGATTTCGTCAAGAAGATCACCGAGCGCGACTATGAAGGCGCCTATCAGGTGATCCATGAGACCAGCTCTCTGCCTGCCGTATGCGGCCGTGTCTGCCCGCAGGAGACCCAGTGCGAGATGCACTGTGTCCGCGGCATCAAGGACGAGCCGGTGGGGATCGGCCGTCTGGAGCGTTTCGTGGCGGATTGGCACAATGCCCATGCCGCCGAGGAAGCGGTAAAGCCGGAGAGCAACGGTCACAAGGTTGCCATCATCGGTTCCGGCCCCGCGGGTCTGACCTGCGCCGGCGATCTGGCGAAGAAGGGTTACGAGGTCACCGTGTTTGAGGCGTTGCATCTGGCCGGCGGCGTGCTGGTATACGGTATCCCCGAGTTCCGTCTGCCCAAGGCGATCGTCCAGAAGGAAGTGGACGGTCTGAAGGCGATGGGCGTGAAGGTGGAGACCAATATGGTCATCGGCCGCGTCTGCTCTATCGACGAGCTGATGGAGCAGTACGGCTTTGAGGCAGTCTTTATCGGTTCCGGCGCGGGACTGCCCATGTTTATGAACATCCCCGGCGAGAACCTCAAGGGCGTGTATTCCGCCAACGAGTTCCTGACCCGTATCAATTTGATGAAGGCATACCGCTCCGACAGCGATACGCCGATTATGGATCTGCAGGGCAAGACCGTGGCAGTGGTCGGCGGCGGCAACGTGGCGAT
>DBWU01000063.1:0-122 GCA_002309395.1 Oscillospiraceae bacterium UBA1230 | reverse complement strand
CACGCCATCGAAGAAGGCATCGTCTTCAAGACGCTGTGCAACCCCGTGCAGATCAACGGCAACGAGGAGGATTGCGTGTCCTCTATGACCTGCATTGAGATGGAGCTGGGTGAGCCGGACGC
>DBWU01000028.1:10760-24402 GCA_002309395.1 Oscillospiraceae bacterium UBA1230 | reverse complement strand
GAGATGGCGGCGCAGATCCGGGATATTTTCACCAATGCCGGCTGTCCCCTGCTGTTCGCCTCCCCCACCAACCAGCAGTATCCTATCCTGCCGGACAGCGCGTTGCGTATCTTAGGCAAAGACTTCGGTTTTGACTACTGGACGCGTGTGGACGGTGACCGCTCTGCCGTGCGATTTGCCGCCGGCTGGGCGACGACGCAGGAGCAGGTCGAGGCACTGCGCCGCGCCGTGGAAAACCTTCCGCAGGTGTAGAAACGCCTTGAAAAAAATACGGATACCGGCGGCTGCAGAGCGTAGAGCCGCCGGTATTTTATGCTTGCGGCGGAACCGCCGTGGCAGAAAAAGACGCAATATGGATGCCGGTGCGATGCTCCGCCAGCGCCGAGCGCCCTGCACGCAGAATACTCTCCCGGTGCTTATCCATCAGTTGGAGCAACAACTCCTCCTTCTTGCGATCGGTCATTTTAGAAAGCACGGTGCGCGCCATAGACGCCGCCAAATCGGGGTTCTTGTGAAAAACCTCGCCTAATATGCCGCCCTTACCGTCTTTCATACTCTCCGCCAGCATCGGGATCAGCCAGTCCGACAAGGCGGCATAGTCTACCTCGTCCACCAGAATACGCAATTCGATCATAGGTCCTCCTAAAAGCACACGCCGGAAGACGGTTCTTCCGGCGTGTTGATTCTTCTGCGGTTGTCTTACGCCTTGGGACCGGCGGCGACCACGTCACTGCTCATGTGCGTGTACTTCTTGAAGTTCTCCACGAAGCTGGCGGCGAGCTTCTTGCAGCTTGCCGCGTATGCCGCCTTATCCTCCCACGTATTGGCAGGGATCAGCAGCTCGGAGGGTACGCCCTCGATGCTGGTGGGAACCTCTACGCCGAAGGTGGGATCGATCACAAACTCGCTCTTTTCGATCTCGCCGGTGAGGGCGGCGGTGACCATGGCGCGGGTGTAGCTGAGCTTCATGCGCTTGCCGGTACCGTTCCAGCCGGTGTTGACCAGATACACTTTGGCGCCGGCCTTTTCCACCTTCTCCGCCAGCATGGAGGCATAGACGGAAGGATCCAGCGGCAAAAACGGCTCGCCGAAGCAGGTAGAGAATGTGGGAACCGGCTCGGTGATGCCGATCTCGGTGCCGGCGACCTTGGAGGTGAAGCCGGAAACGAAATAGTACATCGCCTGGTTCTTATTCAGTTTGCTGATGGGGGGCAGTACGCCGTAGGCATCCGCCGTCAGGAAGATCACGGTCTTGGGAACGCTGGGGCTCATACCGGACAGCTCCGCGTTGGGGATATAGTCCACAGGATAGCCCACGCGGGAGTTGACAGCGAGGGAATCATCGTCAAAGTCAAACTCACGGGTATCGGGATCCATGACCACGTTTTCCACCAGAGCTCCGAACTTGATGGCGTTATAGATCTCCGGCTCGCCTTCGGGACTGAGGTTGATGCACTTGGCATAGCAACCGCCCTCAAAGTTGAATACGGAGTCGTCCGCCCAGCCGTGCTCGTCGTCACCGATCAGCTTGCGGTTGGGGTCGGCGGACAACGTGGTCTTGCCGGTGCCGCTCAAGCCGAAGAACACGGCACTGTCACCGTCCTTACCGATGTTGGCGGAGCAGTGCATGGGGAACACGCCCATCTTGGGCAGAACGTAGTTCATCACGGAGAACACAGACTTCTTGATCTCGCCGGCATACTGACTGCCGCAGATCACCACTTCGTGCGCCTCGTAGTCTACCAGGATCGCCGCTTCACTGCGCGTGCCGTCGATCTCGGGGATGCACTTGAAGCCGGGTGCGGCAATGATGGTATAGTCGGCAGTGAAATTCGCCAGCTGCTCCGCCGTGGGACGGCGCAGAAGCTGATGGATAAAGAGGTTCTGGCTCGCCAACTCGTTGACGATGCGGAAACCCTTGGTGTACTTAGGATCGGCGCCGGCAAAGCCGTCAAAAATAAACACGTCCTTACCCTGCAGATAGGCCACGACCTTCGAGCGAATAGCTTCATACTTTGCCTTCTCGATGGGGCGGTTCACCTTGCCCCACGCGATATCGCCGTGTACGGCAGGGGTATCGACGATGAACTTGTCGTTGGCGCTGCGGCCGGTATACTTGCCGGTCTTGACCACCAGGGCGCCGGTGTTGGACAGGGTGCCCTCTCCGCGGCGCAGAGCATGCTCCGTCAACTGTGCCGGTGTAAGATTGCGGTACACCGCCGCCGCGTTGATAATGCCGAGTTTTTCCAATCCGTAGGTTTCCATGTGTATTCCTCCTATATGAAAATAAACGATTTCCCTCAAATCAAAATCTCCACTGCATACATGATACCACATCATTTCCAGAAATGGTAGTCTTTTTCTGCAATTAGCGCAATTTTTTTATATACGGCCTCGTCTGCGCCGTTCAGGCGCAGCAAAACACCACAGGAACACCGCCCTGTGGTGTTTCGATCGTACCCGCAGATCGTTTTAATCGCTTACCTTTCCGTCATCTCACGGATCGCGCCCAGCAGCTCCCCCTTGCCGAACCCGGTTTCCGCGGAAAACGGGATCAGGCGATCCGTCTGGCGCAAGGACAGCACCTCCCGTATCCGCAGGAGATTCGGCTCGACTTCCCTCTTTTTCAGCTTGTCCACCTTGTTGGCAACTACCACGAACGGACAGCCGCTCGCCTTGAACCAGTCGCACATGGTCACGTCGTCCGCCGTGGGGGCATGGCGCGCGTCTACGATCTGTACGCCCAGCGTAATGAGTCCGCTCTCGGAAAAGTATTGTTCCATCAATCTGCCCCAGCGTTCGCGCTCGGTTTTGGAAACCTGGGCGTAGCCGTATCCGGGCAGATCGGTATAATAGAGCTTTCCGTCCACGGAAAAATAGTTGATCTGTGTGGTTTTTCCGGGCGTAGCGCCTACACGCGCCAGATTTTTCCGCCCGGACAGGCAGTTGATGACCGAGGATTTGCCCACGTTGGAACGTCCGGCAAACGCCACCTGCGGCAACTGATCCCGGATGAAGGACGCAGGCTGTGCCGCTGAGCGGATAAATTCCGCCTTGTTAAAGTTGATCGCCAAGGCGCACCTCCCGTCCCGTCAGCTCCGGCGCGCCGACAGCCGCCAGATGTTCTACCGCGCGGCGCCGATCCTCCGGCACCAGTGCGGCGGCAAATACCGCGTCCACGCTATCCACCGGGATGAAGCGAAGCGCGCGGAATACCACGGTGTCGATCTCCTCCAGATCTTTTGCGTTGTCACGGGGCAGGATCACCGTCTTGACGCCGCTTCGATACGCCGCCATGGTTTTCTCCTTCAAGCCTCCGATGGGCAGGACCCTCCCTCTGAGCGTCACTTCCCCCGTCATTGCCACCGAAGCGCGCACCTTACGGCCGGTCAGAGCGGAAAGCATGGCAGTGGCGATCGCGATACCGGCGGACGGTCCGTCCTTTGGCACGGCGCCTTCCGGGAAATGCACGTGAATATCCATCGTCTTATAGAAGTCACAGGGGATACCCAGTGCTTCCCACCGGCTACGCAGACAGCTCAGCGCCGCCTTGCAGGATTCCTGCATCACAGTGCCCAAATTGCCGGTCAGCTCCAGCTTGCCGCTTCCCTCCACGGCGTTGACCTCTACCTCCAGCAGTTCTCCGCCGACTTCTGTCCACGCCAAGCCGTTCACCACGCCGATCTCGTCCTGTTCTCGGCGCAGATCGTCGTTGTATTTTTGAACGCCAAGGTAGCTATGTAGGGTTTTTTCTGTAATGGTGATTGCCTTTACGTCTGTTGTGACAAAAGAGATTGCCGCTTTCCGGCACAGCTTACCGATCTGCCGCTCCAAAATGCGGACGCCCGATTCACGGGTATAGCGGCGAATGATGAGGCGCAACGCCTCGTCGGCGATATGGAGCTGGCGGCGCTTGAGTCCGTGCTCCCGAAGCTGTTTGGGAATGAGATGGCGTTTGGCGATCTCCACCTTCTCTTCGTCGGTATAGCTGGTCAATTGCACGACCTCCATACGGTCGAGCAAGGGGCGCGGCACCGTATCCAGCGTATTGGCGGTGGTGATGAACATGACCTGACTTAAGTCCACCGGCAATTCCACAAAATGATCGCGGAAGGAGCTGTTCTGCTCCCCGTCCAGCACCTCCAACAGTGCCGCCGCCGGATCGCCCCGGGAATCGGCGCCCAGCTTGTCGATCTCGTCAAGCACCATCAGCGGATTCATGGAGCCGCCGCGGATCAGTGCCTCAACGATGCGGCCGGGCATGGCGCCGATATAGGTTTTGCGGTGACCGCGAATATCCGCCTCGTCACGCACGCCGCCCAGACTCAAACGCGCCAGCTTACGGTGCATCGCCTCGGCGACGGAGAGGGCGATGGAGGTCTTACCCACGCCGGGAGGCCCCACAAGGCACAGGATCTTCCCTTTTGCGCCGGGGTGGATCTGCCGTACGGCAATGTACTCAAGGATCTGTTCCTTTACCTTGTCGAGCCCATAGTGATCCCGATCCAGTATGCGTCCGGCGCTCTGCACGTCGGCACGGTCACGGGTGGTCTTCCCCCAGGGGATCTCAAGGCAAACGTCCAGATAATTGCGGATCACCGAGGCTTCGGCGCTGCCGTACGGCTGTTTGCCTAAACGGTCCAGTTCCTTGAGCAGTTTCTTTTCCGCCTCCTCCGGCAGTTTGGCTTTGCGGATGCGCTCGGCGTATTCCGCCAGTTCCTCGTCGTCGTCCTCCCCCAGCTCCTGGCGGAGCACTTTCACCTGCTCGCGCAAGATGGCGTTCTTCTGGATCCGGGATACGCGCTCGCGCACCTCGTTTTCCAAACGCACCTCCATTGAGATCACGTCCACTTCCCGCGCCAGGATCTCATTAACGATCTGAAGCCTGTGCAGCGGGTGCAACTCCTCCAGAATGCGCTGGCGATCCACGTGCCGCAGCGGCAGATTCTGCCCGACGAAATCCGCCAGACGGCCGGGATCCTTTTGATCCAGTACCGCCGAGAGCATCTCGTCGCTCAAATGCGTCGCCAGCTCCTGATACTCGCCGAAGAGTGAATACGTCTGCCGCAGCAACGCCTCCGCCTTCGCGCCGGCGCGGTACGGTTCCTCCTCCAACAGCTCCGCGTTTGCTTGCAAAAACGGATGCGTTTGCCACAAACGACGCACTCTGGCGCGTTGTTCGCCTTCTACGATCACCCGTACGGAATTATCCGAGGTTTTGATGATCTGCAAAATGCGGCACAGCGTGCCGACGCGGTAGAGATCCGCTTCCGCCGGCTGCTGTGTACTGATCTCACGCTGTGTGACAAGGAAGATACGGCGATCGTTCTCCATGGCGCGGTCAAGCGCGTACATAGAGATCTCACGCTCAATATCAAGGCTGGCGGTCAAACCGGGAAACACCGTTATGCCCCGCAGTGCCAACAGCGGAATATTCATCGTAATACGTTCCATGGTTGCTCCTTTTCTTCAGCGTGAGCGCCGGTGCGGAGATAAGAGTACCGGGAGAGCGGCGCGAAGTCACTCTCCCGGTTGCTTGCTGTTACGAAGCCGATTCCGAACCATTCTCCGCTTTGCTTTTCAGTTTCGCACGGTGCGGCGCTTTTTCCGCATCGCGCTCAAGAAGCGGCGATGCGCCGCCCTTCACGCAATCTGCCGTAATGGTCACGGAGCAGATCGTTTCATCGGACGGAATATCGAACATCAGCCCGGTCAACACGCTCTCCATCACCGCGCGTAAACCGCGGGCGCCGATCTCGCGCTCAATGGCACGGTCGGCGATCGCGTCCAACGCGCCGTCGTCGAACTTAAGTTTAACGCCGTCATAGGAAAACAGCTTCTGATACTGCTTTACCAGCGCGTTCTTCGGCTCGGTCAGAATGCGGATAAGATCCGCCTTTTCCAGTCCGTTCAGCGCCGTGATCACCGGCAAGCGCCCCACCAGTTCGGGGATGATACCGAATTTCAGCAGATCGTGAGGCTGTACTTCCTGCAACAGCTTGCCGCTCCGGCGCTGTTCCTTGGTCTGCACGGCGGCGTCAAAGCCGATGGCTTTGCGGTCGGTCCGCTGTTCGATGATCTTCTCCAGTCCTTCAAAAGCACCGCCGCAGATAAAGAGGATGTTGGCGGTATTCACCTGTATGAACTCCTGATGGGGGTGCTTTCTGCCGCCCTGAGGCGGCACGTTGGCGACCGTGCCTTCCAGCAGCTTTAAAAGCGCCTGCTGAACGCCTTCGCCGGACACGTCGCGGGTGATGGAGGTATTCTCGCTCTTTCGGGCGATCTTATCGATCTCATCCACGTAGATGATACCGCGCTCCGCCAGCTCCACGTCAAAATCCGCCGATTGCAAAAGGCGCAGAAGAATGTTCTCCACGTCGTCGCCCACGTAACCGGCCTCCGTCAGCGTCGTCGCATCGGCGATCGCAAACGGCACTTTCAAAATACGCGCCAGTGTCTGGGCAAACAGCGTCTTGCCGCTGCCGGTGGGGCCGATCATCAGGATGTTGCTCTTTTGCAGCTCCACGTCCTCATCGTCGGCAAAATAGATGCGCTTATAGTGATTATACACCGCCACGGACAGTGCCAGCTTTGCCTGCTCCTGTCCGATCACGTATTGGTCCAGCACGTCCTTGATCTGGCGCGGTGTGGGCAGTTCTTCCAAATCGGTAAAGGGATCGGTGCGCTCAGCGGAATCGTCGTATCCGTCCTCCAGGATCGACATACACAGCTCCACGCACTCGTCGCAGATCCGCACACCGGCAGGACCCTGTATCATCCGGCGGACCTGCCCTTCCGTCTTACCGCAGAAGGAACAGCGCAGCGCCTTTTTATCCTCCGACATATCCGTTACCTCTTGTAAATGACTTTATCCACCAAGCCGTATTCTTTCGCTTCTTCCGCCGCCATCCAGCGGTCGCGCTCGGAATCCGCTTTCACCTGCTCCGGCGTTTTGCCGGTGTTCTCCGCCAGAATACGGTTCAAACGCTCCTTGATCCGCAGAAAATGCTCCACGTCGATCTCCATATCCGTTACCTTTCCCTGCGTACCGGCGGAGGGCTGATGGATCATGATCTCCGCATTGGGCAGGGCGATACGCTTACCCTTCGCGCCGGCGCTGAGCAAAAAGGCGCCCATGCTCGCCGCCATACCCACGCAGATCGTCGACACGTCGCATTTAATATACTGCATCGTATCGTAGATCGCCATACCGGCGGTAACGGAGCCGCCGGGACTGTTGATGTACAACTGGATATCCTTGTCCGGGTCCTGTGCCTCCAGATACAGCATCTGGGCAACTACCAGACTGGCGGTGGTATCGTTTACCTCCTCGCCCAGGAAGATGATGCGATCGTTGAGCAGACGGGAAAAAATGTCATATGACCGCTCACCGCGGTTGGTCTGCTCCACCACGTAGGGAACCAAGCTCATAAAAAATACCTCCTGTTACATTGAGTCGGCGCTACCAAAGTATACCCGCCCGGATGCGTTTTTATAGGAACACGGAAATCATTCCGCGTCTTTTTTCTCGGCGCTGTCCGCTTTTTCCTCCGCAGGCGCGACTGCCACGGCGCTGTCCGCTACCAGACGGATCACCTTCTGGCGCACCACCTGCTCCTTAACGTCCTCGGCGCGCAGATACTTCTTCACGTTTTCCAGCTCCATGCCGTACTGCTCCGCCAGCTTCTTCATCTCCGCTTCCACTTCGTCGTCGGACGCGTCCAGCTTCTCCGCCTTGATGATGGCGTCGATTGCCAGATCCATCCGCACCTGACGGCGGGCAGGTTCTTTCGCCTCGGCGCGTACGCTCTCTTCATTGCCGCCGGTGATCTTCATGTACTGATCAAAGGGGATGCCCTGAGAGGCGAGCTGCTGCTTGAGGTTATCCACCATGCGCTGTGCCTGCATATCCACCATATCGTCGGGGATATCCGCCTCGATACCGTCTGCCACCTTATCCATCAGCAGATCCTCAAAGGCACGCTGAGCCGCGCTCTTGCGCTCCTCGGTGATTTTCTTCTTCAGATCGGCCTTCAGTTCCTTGAGGGTATCAAACTCGGACACGTCCTTGGCAAACTCGTCATCCAGTGCAGGAGCTTCCTTCACCTTGACCTCATTGACCTTTACGTGGAACACAACGGCTTTGCCGGCAAGCTCCGCGGTATAATCCTCCGGGAACGTAATATCAATGTCCTTCTCCTCGCCGGACTTCATGCCGATGAGCTGTTCTTCAAAACCGGGCACGAAGCTGCCGGAGCCGATGGTCAGATCGTAGTTCTCACCCTTGCCGCCGTCGAATGCCACGCCGTTATCGAAGCCCTCGAAGTCGATGTTAGCGGTGTCACCTTTCTTCACGGCGCGTTCCACGCTCACAAGACGGCTGTTGCGCTCCGCCATCTCCTTGAGCCGCGCGTTCACGTCCGCCGCCATGACCTTGACCTCGGCGCGCGGTGCTTCCAGACCCTTATACTGACCCAGTTTCACGTCGGGATAGACCGCCACGGTGCATTTGAAGGTCACGCCGTCTTTTCCGGCGCTCTCCAGCTCCACCTGAGGATATCCCACGACCTGCAGTTCTTTTTCCTTTACGGCGTCTTCATACGCATCCGGCAGAACGATATTGACCGCCTCTTCATAGAAGATCTCGGCACCGTACATATGCTCGATGATCTTACGGGGCGCTTTGCCGGGACGGAAGCCGGGGATATTCATTTTACCGCGCAGCTTCAGATACGCCTTGTTGATGGCAGCCTCAAACGCCTCCGCGTCTACGGCGACGGTCAACGCGACCTTGCTGTTTTCCAGCTTCTCACAGGATGTTACACTCATGTCTGTTTTCCTCCGTTCAGCACCGACCGGAAATTTATGTGTGATATGACAGATCAGTGCAGTTTTATATCATAGCAGAAGTTGAACGCAATTTCCATACTTTTTTTATAAATTGTTGATTTTTTTACCGTATCGCCGGAAAAGAGATCGGCGCGGCGGCTCAATCGCGGATCTTCCGGGGCGTAAACCCCAGATAATCGGCGGATACCAGCGCAAAGCGCGTTCCCTGATGCGTACCCTCCCACGCTCTATGATGGGCGGCGCCGTGGAGGTGTCCGTAATAGCAATCAGACACGCCGTAGCGCTGTAAAATCGCCAGGATCTGCGGACATTCGTACCCCTGGTAGAGCGGCGGATAGTGAAGAAAGCAGAGCTTCGGCGCATCGCCTGCGGCTTGCAGCGACGTTTCCAGCCGTCCTGCCTCCCGCAAAAGGACTTTCTCATCGTGAGTCCCCTGTCGGTCCAGCTCATAGAACCAGCCCCGCGTGCCGCACAGTGCCGTATCACCGTACCAGAGGCAGTTGTTGTGGAGGATCTCCAGCTTGTCCAACCCGTTTTCCTTAAAAAAAGCGCGCATTTTAGCGGCGGTATTCCACCAGTAATCGTGGTTGCCCTTTATAAGGATCTTGCGGCCGGGCCAGTCGTTGATCCGCCGGAGATCCTCCAGCGATCCCTCTAAACTCATGCCCCAGCTCAAGTCGCCGCACAGCACCGTCACGTCATCTTCATTCAGTTTGGAAAACGACTCGTCCAGCCGGCTGACGTAATCACGCCACGCGCCGCCGAACACCTCCATGGATTTTTCACCGCTGGAGGACAGGTGCAGATCACCGAGTGTATATAGTGCCATATCAAAACAGTCTCCTCAAATTGTTCCAGAACAGATCCTCCAGCAGGGACGCCTCGTAGCCCCGTGCCGCCAACGCCTTGTAGAGCCGCGGCACATCCTCCGTGCCGCCGATGCCCATAGCCGCCGGCTCACAGCCGTCCAGATCTCCTCCGATACACAGCGTCTTTTCGCCGCCCAGAGCGAGAAAATGCTCCGCGTGATGCACCAGATCGTCAAGGGACGGCCCGTTTTCCGCAACGAACGCCGGGCAGAAGTTCAGTCCTACCACGCCGCCCAGATCCCGGATGGCGCGGAACTGATCGTCCGTCAGGTTCCGGCTGTGCCGGCAGACGCTTCTGGCGTTTGAGTGGGACGCCACGATCGGGCGCTTCGCCATATGCGCCAGATCCCAAAAGCCCGCATCCGAGAGATGGGATACGTCGGCATAGATCCCGCGAGATTCCAGCGCCTGTACGAAGGAGCGTCCCTCCTCCGTCAGCCCCTGTTCCGGGTCTTCCCGATTGCTTCCTGAGAGCAAATTGCGGTGATTCCACGTAAGGTTAAGTAGCTTTACACCCCATGCAGCAACAGTATCTACGAGTTCTATCCGACATTCCAACAGCTCGGCGCCCTCAATGGAGAGCAGCGCCGCCGTCTTCCCTGCCGATACCGCTTCGTCGATCTGCGCGCCGGTAAAGCACCGCGCGACCAGATCGGCGTTTTCCGCCGTCTCACGGCAGAAGCGATCGTACAAACGCCGGCATTGCGCCCACATCCCGTCCGGCGGAGGATTGGCGCCGTTATGAAACAGCGCAAACGTCTGTGCGCGCCTGGCAAAGGATCTGTCGCGGATCAGGTCGAGCTGGAGATGGTTCCGCCGGAGCAAAGCGCCGCTTTGCAAACAGCGGCTCACCGTATCGCAATGGGCATCAAAATACGGGATCATGGGTCACCTCAAATGCGTTCTCAATATATTCTATGCGCCCCGGCGCGCCGTGTTCATCAGCGTAGACCTCCGCCACGTCAAAACGGATCGGGCAATCCAACTCATGGGCGCTGATATAGAACAGCGCCGTTTTGCACAGTTTCTCCTGCTTTTGCCGCGTGACCGCCTCTCTGGGCAGACCGTGCGCCACGTCACGGCGCAGTTTGACCTCTACGAAGCAAACCGTGCCGCCCTTGGACGCCACCAGATCGATCTCCCCGTAGCGGCAGTGGTAGCTGTGCGCTAAAAGCGTATAGCCCCGTTTTCGCAGATAGGCGGCGACCGCCGCCTCGCCCCACGTGCCGATCTGTCTGCTCATAACTGCGCCTGCCATTTCTTCAAAAAGGTCATCCGATGCTCCGGGCAGGGACCGTATTGTGCCAGCATATCGTAGTGGAGCTTGGTACCGTAGCCTTTATGCTTGGCAAACCCGTATTGGGGGTAGAGACGATCCAGCACCTCCGTCACGTATCGGTCACGGCTGACCTTTGCCAATACCGAAGCGGCGGCAATACTGGCGCTTCGTCCGTCACCGCCTACGATACAACGGTGTGGCGCCGTGATCCGCGATGAACGCCCGGCATCACGGTTACCGTCGATCAGCGCCGCATCCGGCGTCACGGAGAGTCCGTCGATCGCCGATTGCATTGCCTTCATCCGGGCGCTCAAAATATCCGTTTCGTCGATTTCACGGGCTTCCACACGCGCCACTGACCAGGACACGGCCCGGGCGATAATCTCGTCGTACAGCCGCTCACGAAGGCGCGGCGTCAGCTTTTTGGAGTCCTGTAACCCCTCGATCGTCAAATGCTTCGGCAAAATCACCGCCGCGGCGTAGACCGGCCCCATCAATGGACCCGCGCCGGCTTCGTCCGCGCCGCACACCACCGACGCGCCGGATGAGAACAGTTCATCTTCCAACTGCCACGGATGCTCCAGTTCCTTCATGCCTCCAGATCCTCCACCGTTTCCAGCGTAAAGCGCCCCAGCCGCCCGGCACGGAATTCGTCCAGCAAAATCCGCGCCATCCGCTCCGTATCCACCGCGCCGCCGCGCATAAGGAATCCGCGCTTGCGCGCCGCCTGTGTCAAAAGATCGTATCCGCTGTCCTCCTCTGCCGGTGTGATCTTATATCGCTCGGACAGCGCATCGGGATAGCGGCGGCGGAGATAGTCCATCAAACGGGAGGCAAGATCCTCCAGATCCACCACGTCATCTTTGATGGCGCCGGTAAACGCCAGACGGACGCCTACCTGCGGATCGTCAAATTTCGGCCAGAGGATACCGGGCGTATCCAGCAGTTCCAGCGTTTGATCCACCGGGACCCACTGTTTACTGCGTGTCACGCCGGGGCGGTCTTCGGCACGGGCGGTCTTACGGTGCGCCACGCGATTGATAAAGGTGGATTTCCCCACGTTTGGGATACCCAGCACCATCACGCGTACCGTGCGCCCTACCTGCCCTTTTGCCTGCCATGCGGCGATCTTATCCTGCAAAAGCGTCCGCACGGCGGCGGAAAAACGAGCCGTACCTTCGCCCGTTTTGGCGTTGACTTCCAGCACAGCATATCCGCGATCACGAAACCATGCCGCCCAGCGCTTCGTCTGAACCGGGTCCGCCTGATCGACCCGGTTTAAAATCAGCAGACGGGGTTTCCCTCCGGCCAGCTCCTCTACGTCTGGGTTGCGGGAGGACAAGGGGATCCTGGCGTCCACGATCTCGCACACCGCGTCCATCTTTCCGATCTCAGCGGCAATCATGCGCCGTGTTTTCGTCATATGGCCGGGAAACCAATTTATATTAGTTTTATTATCATTCATTTGGATCAACTCTTTTTTTCTATACCATTTTAGCAGATTAATTATTATTAATTTTTGATTCAATTTCTTTCATTCTATCAATATCAGTCATTTTTATAATTGTTTTATCATTATTATCATATCCTATAAAGAAACATATTAACTCATAACCTATTTTTCTTAATTCATTAGCTACTATATTAGCTTCCAAAATATCATAATTAAAATCATCATTTATTTTTTGATTACTGAAAGAATAATTAGCTAGTTGTTTTTTATATAATTCGGTTATTAAATTAACATCTAATGTATCACTTGAATCAACATTTTTAAGCAAAATATTAATTCTGTTTACAAACTCAGTTATATTCATAGAATTATCTAAGTGAATAATATAATTCTCCTTTCTTAGTATATCTAACCATGAATCATAAAAACTTATAAATTCATCTACACTAGAGTTAGTATTTAATCGTTTATACTCTTTAATAGAGTTTATATCTACTTTTCCAACGGTAACTATATTATTGATATCTTTATATAACTCAACATTTGTAAAGTTTTCCTCAAAAGAAATATCATAACCATCATAATCACATGGTATAGTTAAGATATCAACTTTCTTTGAATTTTCATTTCCTTCTTTTGATTTAAAAATATTAAATATTCCCAATTTTTTACCTCTTTCTATAATTATATTTTTCATTGGTCTTGACTAGCCGTTCTCACCATATCAATTCCTAAGTAATTTTTACTTCAAATTACTCTATTTTCACTAATTTTCATCAGTTTTTAATATATTTTAATATAAACATGCAAGATCTATTTTTGAGTTTTTCCTTATATTATAAGGATTTAGGAGTGATCTTGACTAAATTGTTATCAACCAGCTTAATCTTCGATCAGCATACAGCGCATCTCCTTTCGCCGCAATTCCGTTTTCGTAACGAGTATATCATAAAAGGCCGTCCTTGCAAAGAAAAAACCGCTCACAAAGTGAGCGGTTTTTTTCACTCGTCCTGCTTACAGCTTCTCGCGGACCTTCGCTGCCTTACCTACGCGATCACGCAGATAGTAAAGCTTGGCGCGGCGAACGAAACCGCTGCGAACCGTTTCGATGGTAGCGATCGACGGAGAGTGGATCGGGAACACCTTCTCCACGCCCACGCCGTAAGAGATACGACGGACGGTGAAGGACTT
>DBWU01000028.1:10435-10750 GCA_002309395.1 Oscillospiraceae bacterium UBA1230 | reverse complement strand
TTCTTGGCGATCACGATACCCTCGAACACCTGAATACGCTCACGGGAGCCTTCCTTCACCTTTACGTGGACACGAACCGTGTCGCCCACATTGACCTGCGGCACTTCCGCCTGCAGAGCCTTTTCATTGAGAGCCTTGATGAGATCCATGGATATTTCCTCCTAAATGATAGGTGTTCATGCCGCCTCGTATGCGGTACGCGACCTTATTGCGTACCGGCGGCAGAGGACCGCCCTTTTTCATGCCGTAATAGAATAGCATATATAAAATGCAAATGCAAGCATTTTTTTACATTTTTTTGCCGCTTTCTTTTGG
>DBWU01000028.1:10211-10411 GCA_002309395.1 Oscillospiraceae bacterium UBA1230 | reverse complement strand
AAAAAAGTATAGGATCCGCTCCGTGACCGGTCTGCCCAGTACGCGGCTGAGCGCGGCGGCGTACGCGTCCAACTGTCCGCTGTAATACGCCGCCCGTGACGATTCCTCGCCGGGACGCAGGCGATCTGTCTTGAAATCCACCACCGCAAGACCCTCCGGCGTTTCAAACGCGCAGTCCACAACGCCTTGAAGCAGCAGTT
>DBWU01000028.1:9938-10157 GCA_002309395.1 Oscillospiraceae bacterium UBA1230 | reverse complement strand
CGATATACCTTTTCCGCCGTGCGGATCCGCTCGGCCAGCGGAGAACGCAAGAATTCCCCGATCGCGCCGCAGTCTACCGCCTCCGCCTCCTCCGGCGTCAACAAACGGCGGCGGCAGAGCTCCTCCACCTGACGCCGTATTTCCGCCTCCCCGGAGACGGAAAAGTCCAGATACTGCATCACAAGGTGCATTGCCGTGCCGCGCTCGGCGGCGTCCGGT
>DBWU01000028.1:1710-9927 GCA_002309395.1 Oscillospiraceae bacterium UBA1230 | reverse complement strand
CTTTTTGCGGCAGGAGAAAGCGCGGTTTTCGGAAGGACAGCCGGGCGACCGGCTTCGCGCCGTCGGCGATCTCCATGTCCAGCAGGCGGCCCTTCAGCTGCGTGGCGGTCACCTTCGACGGTATGGACACGGCGCGTTGATGCGCGTACCGATACTCCAGCGCCGCCGGGTCGAACGGCTCGNNCAGGCCGTATCCGCCGGGGCGGTATCGCTCTGCTTCTCCGCCGTCTCCACAGGGTTTTCCCAAACGTGCACCTGCCACGACGCACCGTCTGTTTCCGCACCGCCGTCCTGTCCGATCCAGCGGCGCAAGGGCGCGCCCTGTGTGGCGCATAAAAGTGCCAGCATGATCCAGTCACCCATCGTGCCGGCGCCTGCCACCGCCTCGGGATCTGCCGGCGAAGAAGTCACCGCCATGAGACTGCTCACTTTGCTCCTCGCGTTCCTGCGGCAGTCCACCAGGATCAGCTTCTCCTTTGCCCTGGTCAACGCCACGTAGAGGATCCGCATTTCCTCCGCCATGGATTCACGGATCATCTGTAGCTTCACCGCCGTTTTAGAGATCGTATCGTACCTCAGCTTCCGCGTCAGATCCACACAATCGGTGCCAAGACCCAGCTTCGGATGCACGAGTACGGCCGGATTGGTGTCACGGGTATCGAACTTCCGCTGCAGATCCGCCAGAAACACCACCGGAAATTCCAATCCTTTGGAGCCGTGGATCGTCATAATACGCACGCCAACGGATGCCTGACCCGCCGACAGGTTCGGCGCTTTATCCAGCTCAATGGCACGGCGCAACTGAGTGATGAAGTCAAACAGCATCCCTTTTTCGGCGGACGCCATCCGCCCGGCATAGCTGAAAAAGGCGATCAGGTTTTCCTTGCGGCGCGCTCCGTCCTCCATGGCGCTGAAGATCGCCAGTGCGTGGCTGTCGGTGTAGATCTTCCAGAGCAGTTGATCCACCGTCATCTCACGGGACGCCTCCCGCATCCGCGCTAAAAATGACAGGAACGCGACGCTGTCCTCCGCCGTGTCAAGACACAGCGCCTCGTAGAAATCACCCCCGGGCGCCAGAGCGCGCACCTGTGCCAGACGGTCCGGCGTATAGCCGAACAGCGGTGAGCGCAGTACGGAGATCAGCGGCACGTCCTGATGAGGATTGTCGATGATCTCCAGGCAAGACACCGTCACCGCGATCTCCACGGTGGAGAAAAACGATTCCTCCGCACTGTAACTGCAGGGAACGTTTTCCCGCTGCAAGGCGGAGAAAAACGTGTTCATGTGGGAACGGGGCGAGCGCATAAGGATCACGATATCCTCCGCCCGGACGGGGCGCATCGTCTCGTCCTCATCCTTCACGGTATAGCCGCTATCCAGCATGGCGCGGATCCGCCGGGCAACGAACCGCGCTTCCATTTCCTCCCGGTCGAAGGATTCCTCCTCCGTATCCGATACGTCGATCACGTGCAGTTCCGCCTGCGTTTCACCGTCGGTACGTTCCTGCGCGCCGGGTCGCAGTTCCTCGTCTGCACCGTACGCCATATCCCCCATTTCCGGTGACATGATCTGGCGGAAGATATGGTTCACCGCCTCTAAAATATGGGGGCGTGAGCGGAAATTCCGCTGTAACAGCACGCGCCGCGGCTCGCCGTCCTTCGCCTTATCGGCGGAACGGTAGGTATTGTATTTGTCCAGAAAGATGGTGGGATCCGCCATGCGGAACCGGTAGATGCTCTGCTTCACGTCGCCGACGGCAAACAGATGCTTCTCCCCCTCCGATATAGCGGAGAAGATGCAGCTCTGCACGGCGTTGGTATCTTGAAACTCGTCCACCATGACCTCCCGATACCGCTGTGCCACCTGCTGTGCCAGCGGTGTCGGCGCGCCGGACGGATCGGTCAGGATCTCGATGGCATAATGCTCCTGATCGGAAAAGTCTATGCAGTTGCGCCGCACTTTTTCCGCCTGATACGCCAGAGCGAACCGTTCCGTCAGTGACAACAGCGCCAGCATGGCGCCGGACATGGACGCCATATCCGCCAGATGATCCTGTGCCGATATGCCGTACGGCTTGAGAAGCTTATCCAGATCCTTTTTGCATGCCTCGCGGATACTCTTCGCCCATTCTTTTTCCGCCGCGTAGTCCTCGCCGCGTATCACTCCCATCCGAAGGAAGGCGGGGCGGATCGCCGCCACGTCGTCCCACGTTTTTTCGGCGGCGTCCCGGTATGCGTCCAACTGCGACGCCATGTCCAAAAAACGGTCGCCGTAGGCGTGATACACCACGGGGCACGACTCCAGCTCCGTCGCCGCCCGGCGCAATCGCTGCGCCCAAAACGCGGCGCGCGCCGCGGTATGCGCCATGACGATCCTGCCGTACGGCGAATCGGACAGTTCCTGCGGCAGCTCCTCCCAGCTTTTCCGCTGACTGCGAAGCCACGCCAGAGGATGCGGATGGCTCTGGAGTTTTCTGTACAGCTCCAGCACCAATTGTTCCAGCGTGCGGTCGTCCCGTCCGGCACCCAGCGTTTGAGCAAGAAGGAATGCGTTATCGTCCCCCTCCTCCAGCGTGGCGTAAAATTCCTCCAGCACACGCGGCAGTACGGCGTTTTGCAGTACCAGCGCCTCCTGCTCGTCCAAAACGCGCAGATCTGCGGTAAGACTGCGGTTTTCCACCGCCGGCAGAAGATGCACGTTCTGGCGCAGCAGCGTAACGCAGAACGCGTCTACCGTCTTGATATCCGCCTGATATACCCGTGTCGTCTGGCGGCGCAGATGGATATCGTCCGGCCGCTCCGCCAGGCGCTTGCGAAGCTCCTCCGCGATCCTTCCGCGCAGTTCGGCGGCGGCGGCTTTGGTGTAGGTAATGATAAGAAAATCATCTACCTGGTACCCTTCCTGCTCCACGTAGTAAAATAATCGCTCCACCAGTACCCGCGTCTTGCCGGATCCTGCCGATGCGGAAACCAGCAGGGCGCCGCCGCGGTTCTCCACCGCCTGTTTTTGCTCGTCGGTCAGTTGGAATCGGGACATGTGGCACCTCCCTGCTGTGTGGTTTTGTCGATATACGCCCAGAATTCCTCCGGGGCCGGGTTCTTAAGATAGCGGCGCCCGTCGCGCTTTTCATCGTAGAAACAGGCGCCGGCGAAGGGACAGTAGGTACACGCCGTTTGCTGCGGATTGCGGCTGTACGGATCGGCGTCCACGTTGCCGCGGCGCAGTTCCGAGGCGATCTTGTGGAGCAGCTGATCCATATAGCGGCTCAATTTTCCCATCTGCGCCGCCGAAACGAGATCGCCGCCCAGCGTACCGTCCTTTGCCACGTGGAGCGGAAGAAAACAGGGAGATTCCAGCGCGCTGTGCTCCATAGCGCGCAACACCTGCGGATCGTTGAGCACCATACCGCTGCGGCGCAGTTGTTTTTGCATCAGCTCCTGCCGTTTTTCCTCGCTGACGGAGCGATCCGCCCGCAGGATCACGTCGCGAGCCGGAAGATACAGTACGCCTGCCGGCTCCACAGGATAGCCGAATCGCTCCTCACCGCGCTGTGCCAGTGCGAAGAGATACAAAAGCATCTGGATCCCCAGTCCTGCCTGAAGGTCGCCCAGATCCATGGATTTTTTCCCGGTCTTATAATCCACCACGCGCAGATACATCTTGCCGTCGTGAAGCCATCCGTCCACCCGGTCCACCTTGCCGCGCAGCGACAGCTCTGCGTCATCCTGCCGGATGGTGATGGCAGACAGATCGCCACGGGAGAGTCCGAAACTCAACTCAAAGGCGATCGGCTGAAAATCGGACTCCGCCAGTTCCGCCGCCACGTCCTGCATGATCGTATCGGCTGACACCCGTAGGCGGTTGAACAGATAGCGGAAGCGCGCCGTTTTTTCATTCAGATCGCCGATCTCGCGGCGCACGTATTCCCGGACGTAACGCCCGGTCAGCTCGCGCAGGGTATCCTCCGACACCGCCCGATAACCGCCCAGCGGCATCACGTCGCGGGTAACGTTCTCCAATAGATAGTGGATGAAGGTGCCTGCCTGGGATGCGTCAAATCCGGCGCTTTTGCGCTCTTTAGCGCGCAAACCGTGCTTCATAAAATAGCTGAAATGACAGCTCTGGAGGCATTCGATCTGGGATGCGGACATTCGATACACGCTTCCGTAGAGCGCGCGAACCGCCTCCGGTGACAGTCTTCCGCGCCCCATGGTACGGGCGTGTTCCATGGCGGAAAGCACTCCCCCATACGCCTCGTCGGCGGCAAAATACGCCCACAGCGCGCCGTCAGGATCCGCACCTGCCGACTCCAGCGCCGCGGCAGGCAGCTCCCGGCGGTATGCGCCGTTTTCCTTCTTCACGGTCAGCGTGGGGAACAGTGTTCGGATCCGCTCCACAACGAAGGAGGGCCGCAACTGTGTCTCACCTTCCGTCAGCGGATAACTCACGTGCAAAAGTGCCGTAGGCTGGGCAAGGCAGGCGTAGATGCTCTGCAACTCATGATCCAGAGGATCGAAGGTCGCGTCGCTCAGAAGGATATCCCTCTGCTGTAACAATCGGCGTGACGACTCATCCAAAATGCCGCCGCCGTTATCCACCTTCGGCAGCACGTGATCGTTAGCTCCCAGCAAAAAAAGATACGGCACGCTGTGGCGGTCGTTGCGCGTAACGTCGCTGACCTTTACCTGATCCAGCGTGGCAGGGATCGTGCCGATACTGTACTGTGAGAGGATCAGTCGCAATAAGTAGGCAAACTCCTCGCTGTCCATTCTGTCCTGCCCCAGGATCTCCACAAACTGATCCAATACGCCGCAGAAGATCTCCCAGAGCTGACTGTACTCTGAAGCCAACTGCACCTGCCCCTGCTCCATAAGGGCACGGGCGCGTTGCTCCAGCGTTTGCGGCACCTGAGCATACTCGGCAAACTCGTAAAGTGCTTTTACTTTACCCTCCGCGGTTTCAGAGGCTTTCAATCCTTCGCTCAACTGCAGCAGCGATTGGCGCACCTTCCGGCGCACCTCATTGATCGCGGCAAGGCGCGCCTGCCGCTCCGGGCTCATTTCCGTCCCGTAGCCGTCGGGGTTTGCCGTCCAATCCACGTCGCGAAGCCACATATTGCCGCGGATCTCCCACGTGATCGCGTAATTCTCCAGCAGATCGCATTCCTCCGGCGTAATACCAGCCATGCCGGTTTTCAAGTAGCGGAACGTATCCTCATATTCAAAGCCGCCGGTAACGGCGTCCAGTGCGCTCAACAGCATGGTCAGCGCCGGTTTTTTCAAAATATCCGTGCGCTGGCTGATATATGCCGGGATCCCGTCACGGGCAAATACGTTTTCCAGAACGGGACCGTACTGTTCCATATTCCGGGCGGATACGGCGATATCCCGGTATCTGCACCCCGTTTCGCGTACCAGACGGCGAATGGCGGCGGAAACGTATTCCACCTCGGAATAGGCGTTGACCGCCTCATAAACGGCGATATGCTCCGCCGCGTCGTTCCACGGCTTGTCCGCCCCGAACGCATAACGCTCCAAATGCCCCAGATCGCCCGACGGTTCGGAAGCCAAATATTCGATCTGACAGGACGCACCGTTCTCCCCGGCAAGACGCACCATCCGGTCACGCTGACGCAGCGCGTTCTGGAACAGTACGCCGCCCGATTTCTCGCCCAAAAGCGTCACGGTGACGCTCCCGGCGCGGCGCAGCGCGGCGGCAACGATATGCTCCTCGGCGGCGTTCAGGTAGGAAAAACCGTCCAGATACACGTCTTTTCCGTTGAAGTAATCCGACTCGTCCACCTGATCGCAGAGCTTCTGGATCCGGGAACGGCGATCGATCCCTCCGGCGCGGAGCCGCGCATCGTAGGCCGTGTATAGAAGCGCCAGATCGCGGAGCTTGTCGCCCGGGGCGCCCTCCAGATCAGCGACCTGTTCATATAGGCGCTCCGGCGTGACCTCATAGGCGTAAAACTCGTCCATCAGCGCCGTCAGCTGCTGTAAGAACGCGGAACGCTGGGAGGGGCGTCCGAAGAGCTTGAGCCGGGAGCGTGTCTCCTGCAAGGCCATACGCATGGTCAGCAGTTTTCCGCCCCCGTCCAGCGTAAAGTCCGAGGCGCCGCCGGTTTGGGTAAGAATGCGGTTCGCCAGTGTCCGGAAGCTCAATACCTCCGCGTTTTTGGAGGCGGTATCGCCGCAGGCGCGGCACAGATCCAGTTCCGCCTCATGGGAAGCGTGTTCCGGCACCAGAAGGATCTGCTCCCGAAACTCGCGCTCCACGGCAATCGTCTCCAGCACGCGGCGCGATTTGCCGGCGCCGGCGCGTCCGATCCAGATCTTCAGCATATGCCTCTCCCCCTTTCCTGCGAAGTATATCGCCTTTGCCGTCCCGAAAACGTCCCACGGGACGGTAATAAAACCATTATACCGTTTTTTTCGACTTGTGCAACATAAAAAAGGAAACGGGGCACACTCCGCTGTGCCCCGTCACGGTGTCGTTTTCTCAAATCGCGCCGCATATTGCCGCGCCTCCTCAAGGCTTTGCGCCGTTTGTGCCTCATCCACCAAAAGCGCAACGCGACCGTCCCGCACTTCCACCGCGCCGCTCGATACCGCGGCATAGCGGATCTCCCCGTCATGCCGCCAGCGGATCATGCCGCCGGCCAGCAGCGCCAGCATAGGCGCGTGACCGGGATAAACTGACGCCGAACCCGTAACCAGCGGCAAACGCACCGATTCGCACAGCGTATCCAGCGCCGCGCCGGATAGGGTAACGATCCGCAGTTGAAGCTCTCCTGCCACGCCCGTCACCGCGCTTTCCGTTTGGCCAGCACCTCGTCAATGCCGCCGCACATCAAAAATGCCTGCTCCGGGATATCGTCGCACTCGCCGGAGAGGATCGTCTCCACGGAACGGATCGTTTCCTCCAGCGGCACGTATTTCCCCGCAATGCCGGTAAAATTCTCCGCCACGTGAAACGGTTGGGAGAAAAAGCGCTGTAACCGCCGGGCGCGATGCACCACGGCTTTATCTTCACTGCTCAACTCGTCGATCCCCAGTACGGCGATGATATCCTGCAATTCGCCGTATTTTTCCAGCACCTTCTGTGCACCGCGCGCCGCTTCATAATGCCGCTTGCCCACCGTGTCCGCTTCCAGAAGCCGCGAGGTGGAATTGAGCGGATCCACCGCCGGATAGATCCCCAGTTCGGAAATGCCGCGATCGAGCACCGTGGTGGCGTCCAGATGGGTAAAGGCAGTGCTGGGCGCCGGATCGGTCAAGTCGTCCGCCGGCACGTAGATCGCCTGTATGGAGGTGATGGATCCGCGGCGCGTGGAGGTGATGCGCTCCTGTAAAGCGCCCATTTCCGACGCCAGCGTCGGTTGATATCCCACGGCGGAGGGCATCCGTCCCAACAGGGCGGACACTTCACTGCCGGCTTGGGTAAAGCGGAAAATGTTGTCGATAAACAGCAGTACGTCCTGTCCCATCTCATCGCGGAAATATTCCGCCATGGTAAGGCCGGACAGCGGCACGCGAAGCCGCGCGCCCGGCGGTTCGTTCATCTGCCCGAACACCAGCGCCGTCTTATCGATCACGCCGGAGGCGATCATCTCGCGCCAAAGATCGTTACCCTCTCTGGAACGCTCGCCGACGCCGGCAAATACGGAATAGCCGCCGTGCTCATACGCCACGTTGCGGATCAGCTCCTGGATCAGCACGGTTTTCCCCACGCCGGCGCCGCCGAACAGACCCACTTTGCCGCCTTTGGCATACGGCGCCAGCAGGTCGATGACCTTGATGCCGGTCTCCAGCAGCTCGGTGGCGGGCAGGATCTCGGTAAAGAGAGGGGGCTTGCGGTGGATGGGCAGGCGCTTTTCGGCGTTCACGGGGCCCTTGCCGTCGATGGGCTCGCCCACGACGTTGAACATACGGCCCAGCGTCGCCTCGCCCACGGGCATGGTGATGGGGCCGCCGGTATCGAAGGCCTCGCAGCCGCGGGAAATGCCGTCCGTCGAGGACAGGGCGATGCAGCGCACGTCGCCGCCGCCGGTCTGCTGCACGACCTCCAGCACGACCTTGCGCTCCGGCAGGCGGATCTCGATCGCGTTATAGAGCTCGGGCAGCTCGCCCGCCGGGAAGTGGATGTCCACCACCGGACCGATCACGCGTTTTACGATTGCTTTTTCCATATTATCCTCCTTTTTGGCTCCCCTGC
>DBWU01000028.1:0-1547 GCA_002309395.1 Oscillospiraceae bacterium UBA1230 | reverse complement strand
GTGATCGCGGCCTGGCGGGCGTGGTTGAGCTGGAGCGTCAGTTCGCCGATCAGCTCCTCGGTATTGTCGGACGCGGCGGTCATGGCCGTCATGCGCGCGGAATGCTCGCCCGTGCGCGCCTCCAGCAGCGCCGCGTGGACCGTGTTTTTGAGCGTCATGTCCACGAGCGTGTTGAGCAGGCTCTCCCGGTCCGGCTCGAAGATGTACTTCCGCTCCCACTCCTCTTCCTGCGGCCGGACCGCCATGGGGAGGAGGGTCTGCGTGCCGGGGATCTGCTGCAGGACGGACTCGAAGCGCTGGTAGACCAGCACGACCTCGTCCGCCTCGCCGCTCGTATAGAGCTCGCGCAGGTATGCGGTGAGCTCGGCCGCCTCCTTCGCCTCCGGGGCGTCGCTGATCTCAAAGCTCTCGCGGATGGGGATGTCCGCGCCGGGGATCATGTCCTTGCCCCAGCGGCCGCAGACGACCAGGAACTTCTCGCGCTCCTCCTTCTCCGCGAGCTCCTCCAGGAAGCGCAGCAGGGCGGCGTTGTAGGTGCCGCAGAGGCCGCGGTTGCCCACGATCAGCACGTAGCAGACGCGCGCGTTCGCCTCGTGCGGCAGGAGCAGCGGCTCCTCCGTCTCTGTCATGCCCTGCGACACGCGGCTGAGCATTTCGGCGCAGCGCGCGGCGTAGTCCCGCAGGGAGGCATAGGCGCTCTGTGTACGGCGAAGCTTGGCGCCGGCCACCATTTTCATGGATTTTGTGATCTGCTGGGTGTTCTCCACACTCTTGATGCGCGTGCGGATGGCGCGCAGATTCGCCATGCTCTCGCCTCCTTACAGGCTCCCCTGTGCAAGGGGAGCTCCCGCAAAGCGGGTGAGGGGTTGTGTTCGTTGATCTGAGCTGTTGTTTCGGGGCGTTATCAGCAACCCCTCCGCCCCTGCGGGGCACCTCCCCTTGCACAGGAGAGGCAAAGCGCCGCTGTTCCCGGGCGTGGTCAACAACCCCTCCGCCCCTTCGGGGCGCCTCCCCTTGCACAGGGGAGGCAAAGCGGAAAACTGATTTTACGCGAAGCTCTCCGCGTACTCCTTGACCACCTGACGCAGGCAGCTGATCTGTCCCTCGTCGAGCTTTTTGCCGCTGTTGATGATGTCGTCGATGCGCGGCAGGCGCTCGTGCACGAAGGCGAGCAGGCCCTTTTCAAAGCGCGCGATGTCCTTGAGCTCCACCTTGTCGGCGAAGCCCTCGTTGACGGCCCAGATGGAGATCACCTGGTCGCAGGCCTCCATGGGGCTGTACTGCGGCTGCTTGAGAAGCTCGGTCATCCGGTCGCCGCGGTGCAGGGTCGCGCGGGTGGTCTTGTCCAGATCGGAGCCGAACTGGGCAAAGGCCGCCAGCTCCCGGTACTGGGCCAGATCCATGCGCAGCCGCCCGGCCACCTGCTTCATCGCGCCGAGCTGCGCGCTGCCGCCGACGCGGCTCACGGACAGGCCCACGTTCACCGCCGGGCGCACGCCCGCGTTGAAGAGGTCCGACTCGAGGAAGATCTGGCCGTCGGTGATGGA
>DBWU01000021.1 GCA_002309395.1 Oscillospiraceae bacterium UBA1230 | reverse complement strand
CTTGCCGTTTTACGGGAGGGGAACGACGGCGTTCTGATCTCTTACGGCGCTATGCTGCAAAGTGCGCTTGACGCGGCGGCGCTGTTATCCGAAAAAGGCATCCAAATGCGCGTCGCAGCTCTGCGCCGGATCGCACCCTTGCCGGAGGCTGAGCTGCTGTCCCTTGCAGGCGGCAGTCCCTTTTTGGCGGTAGTGGAGGACTCCATGGCGCACAGCGCGATTGGGGAGCGGATCGCCGCAGTACTTCTTGCCGGCGGCGTTATACCGAAGCGGTACCGCCTTTTCAATCTGGGAGAGCGCGTGCCGGCGCACGGCTCCGTATCGAGTCTCTTGTCCGCTTGCGGTCTGGATGCGCCGACNNCTTGCAAAAGCTGTAGAGGAGGCGCTCTCATGAGTGAAAAGAAACGCCTGGACGTTCTGCTGGTAGAGCGCGGTCTGTGCCCCACACGGCAAAAAGCGCAGGCACTGATCATGGCAGGTCAGGTATACTCCGGAGAAAAGCGGCTGGACAAGCCGGGACAGACGTTGCCGGACGACGCCGCCCTGACGGTACGCGGTCAAGTCATGCCCTACGTGAGCCGGGGCGGATTAAAGCTGGCAAAAGCGATGAGTACCTGGCCGATCCGGCTCAGCGGCGCCGTTTGCGCCGATATCGGCGCGTCCACCGGCGGTTNNCGGAGCCTCCACCGGCGGTTTTACCGACTGCATGCTGCAAAACGGCGCAGCAACCGTCTACGCTGTGGACGTGGGATACGGTCAGTTGGATTGGAAGCTCCGCAACGATCCACGCGTAGTCTGTCTCGAGCGCACGAACGCCCGGTATCTCACACGGGAAGAGATCCCTTTGCCCCTTGATTTTGCGTCGGTCGATGTTTCGTTTATCTCGTTGCGTCTGATATTACCGGCGCTCTATCCGCTTTTGCGCGATGGCGGCGAGATCGTATGCCTGATCAAGCCGCAATTTGAAGCCGGCAGGGAACAGGTGGGGAAGAAGGGCGTCGTTCGTGACGCCGCCGTTCATCTTTCCGTTTTGGATCATTTTTGTGAAACCGTAAAGGAAAACAGCTTTACACTTCTTGGAATGACTTATTCTCCTATCCGCGGGCCGGAGGGGAATATTGAATATCTCGGTTATCTTCGCAAGGCAAACGAGCCTGGCGGCGTGATCGACACAGCACAGATCGTCGCCGCGTCCCACGCGGCGCTGGGCGAGTAGACAGGAGCGTGAGTGCTATGGAAAAAGTGATCTTATGTCCGAATCCCTATCGCGATCAGGGTCTATCAGTGGCGCGGCAGGCAAAGACGATCCTTGAGCAGATCGGCTTCCATACCGTGACCTGTCTGCCCTTTGAGACGGAGGGAAACGAGCAGTATACCAATATGCCGCTTCTGCCGCTGGAGCAGGAACTTCGCAGTGCCGACCTGCTGGTGGCGTTCGGCGGCGACGGAACGATCCTGCATCTGGCAAAAACCGTAGCACTCCACAACGTACCGATCCTCGGCATCAATTTAGGAAGTCTCGGCTTCATGTCGGAGCTGGAACCTAATGAACTGTCCCGTCTGAAAGAGCTGCGTGACCGCCGATACAGCGTGGAATCGCGCATGATGCTGGACGTGACCGTACTGCGTGGCGGGCGCGTGGCGTACAGCAACATCGCGCTGAACGATGCCGTTATTTCAAAAGGTTCTGTTGCAAGGGTTGTAAGGCTGGATACCTTTACAGAGGAAGGGAGGCTGACCCGTGTAACGGGTGACGGCGTGATCGTCTCCACTCCCACCGGCTCCACCGGCTATTCCATGGCGGCAGGCGGTCCCATTGTGGAGCCGACGGCGCATAATCTGCTCATTACGCCTATTTGCGCCCATTCCACCCGTGCGGCGTCCTACGTGCTGTCCCCGGAGCACGTGATCACCGTGGAAGCCGCTGAGGTGAATCGAAAATTCGTCTATCTTTCCGTGGACGGAAGCAAGGCGTTTTCTCTGAAGACCGGGGACAAAGTGCGTATCCGTCTTTCCAAGCACTGCACGCGTCTGGTGCGGTTGAGCAAAAAGAGTTTCTGCGATATTCTGGATAACAAGATGGCTATGGAGGCGGCAAAATATGAAAAATGAGCGGCAGGACGTTATCTTGTCTATTATAGCGCAGACGCCTGTGCAGACGCAGGAACAGCTGCTTTCCCTATTGCGCCAGCGCGGCATCAAATGCACGCAGGCAACGGTTTCCCGTGATATGAAGGCGTTGCATCTTGTCAAAGAGCCTGTGGGGCAGGGCCAGTATCGCTATGCTGTTTCCGCACACCGCTCCCGCGTGAATTTTGCCGATAAACTGCAAACCGTATTCCGCGAAAGCGTTTTATCCGTAGACTCGGCGCAGAATCTGGTGGTACTCAAGACCATGCCCGGCTTTGCCAATGCCGCCGCCGCCGCGCTGGACGGTATGTCGCATCTTGACATTGTAGGTACTCTGGCAGGAGACGACACCGTTCTTCTGGTGATGCGTGACAGTGCCGCCGCCGCGGATTTCTGTGCACAGGTGAAAGAACAGCTCCGCTGAACGGCGTTCGGAGGATTTGATATGTTGCAGCTTCTCCACATTGAGAATATCGCCTTGATCGAGCAGGCGGATATTACGTTTGCGCCCGGTTTCAACGTGTTGACCGGCGAAACGGGCGCCGGTAAATCTATTGTGATCGACGCCATCAGCGCCGCGCTGGGTCAGCGTACCTCCCGTGATCTGATCCGCACGGGGGCGGAGAAGGCCACCGTCAGCGCCGTCTTTTGCGGCGTGCCGGACGCTGTCGCCCAGCGGGATGAAAACAACGATATCCTCTTACAGCGCGAACTCTTTGCCGACGGGCGAAACGTGTGTCGCATCAACGGCGTCCCTGCCACGGTGGGACAGCTCAAGGCGCTGGGAACGCATCTTTTGAATATCCACGGTCAGCACGACGGGCAGCAGCTTTTGGATCCTCAGCAGCACCTCGTCTATCTGGATCGCTTCGGGCAGACCGACGCGCTGTGCGCGGCGTATCAGGCATCCTTCCACAAGCTGGCGGCGCTTTCACAGCAGATCCGCGCCCTGCAGATGGACGAGGCGGAAAAAGCGCGGCGGATCGATACGCTTCGCTATCAGATCGACGAGCTGGAGCGGGCGCACTTACAGCCGGAGGAAGAAGACGCGCTGGCGGCGCGCCGTACCTTCCTGCGAAACAGCGAGAAGTTTATTTCCGCTGTCACCGAGGCGGAATACGCTTTAAACGGCGATGAGACCGACGGAGCGGTTTCTCTTCTACGCCGGGCGCAGGAGGCGTTGCGCGGCGTCAGGCAGTTGGATGAGGCATATGCTGCGCTCTATGACCGGCTGGAGAGCGTGTACAGCGAGGTATACGATATCGCCGACACACTCCGTGACCGCCGGGAGGATTTCAACTTCTCGCCCCGTGAGCTGGATGATGTGGAAGGGCGGATGGATCTTCTATACCGTTTGAAAAAGAAGTACGGCGCCACGACGGCGGATATGCTGGAGTATTTGGAGCGATGCCGCGGAGAGCTCACCTCCATTGAGGATGCCGACGATACCTTGGCGCTTTTGGAGCGCCGGCGCACGGCCGCCCTGCAGGAAGCGCGGAATGCGGCACAGGCGTTGTCCGATGCGCGCCGGGAAACGGGACGCGTTATGGCGGAGCGGATCTGCCGGGAGCTATCCGCGCTGGACATGGGGAAGATCCGCTTTTGCGTGTCTTTCGCGGAAAAGGAGTTGGACGAGAGCGGCATGGATGAGGTACAGTTCCTGATGTCCGCCAACACGGGCGAGGAGCTTCGGCCGCTTCATAAGATCGCATCCGGCGGTGAACTGGCGCGGATCATGCTGGCTTTAAGGAACGTATTGAGCCAACAGGATGAAGTGAGTGCCATGGTCTTTGACGAGGTGGATACCGGCGTGAGCGGCCGCGCCGCGCAGAAGGTGGCGGAAAAGATGGCACACATCAGCCGGAAAAAGCAGGTGCTGTGCGTTACGCATCTGCCGCAGCTTGCCGCCATGGCGGACGTGCATTTTTCCGTGGAAAAGGGCGAGTCCGGCGGCCGCACCTATACTCGCGTTACGAAACTGGACCGGGCGCAGCGAAGGGCGGAGCTGGCACGGTTGACAGGCGGCCTACATATTTCGCCCACCATGCTCTCCGGCGCGGAGGAACTCTTATCGGCGGCGGACAGCTATAAGAATACGCTTATCAATGAATGAAAACGATCATCCAGTAGAGAAAAGGAGCATCAAACGTATCATGGGAATTTACGAAGAACTGGTAGAGCGCGGACTGATCGCGCAGGTCACCAACGAAAGCGAGATCCGCGATATGATCAACGCCGGTAAAGCGACGTTTTACATCGGCTTTGACTGTACGGCGGACAGCCTGACCGCCGGGCATTTTATGGCGCTGACACTGATGAAGCGCCTGCAATCGGCAGGGAATCGCCCGATCGCGCTTATTGGCGGCGGCACCACGATGATCGGAGATCCTTCCGGTCGAAGCGATATGCGTAAAATGCTCACGCGCGTGGATATCGACCATAACGCCGCCTGCTTCCGCCGCCAGATGGAAAAGTTCATCGAATTCGGTCCCGGCAAGGCGCAGATGGTCAACAACGCCGACTGGCTGTTGGAGCTGAACTACGTGGAGCTTCTCCGGGAGGTAGGCACCTGCTTTTCCGTGAACAATATGCTGCGTGCCGAGTGCTATAAACAGCGTATGGAAAAGGGGTTGAGCTTTTTTGAGTTCAACTATAT
>DBWU01000085.1:405-3857 GCA_002309395.1 Oscillospiraceae bacterium UBA1230 | reverse complement strand
ATGACCGAGATCAATCCCGAATTCACGGTGGAAGACGTAAAGGCCGCCACCGCCGCCGGATTTGAGGTTGCCGCCGATCTTAAGAGCATGATAGACTGAGTGAAAAAACGGCGTGCCGCAAGAGGAACGCACCGACGGTGCGAACCCTTTGCGGCACGTTTTTTATCCGAAAGGAGTGAAGCGATTGAACGCCTACGTGATGGACGCTTTCGCCAGTCGCGCGTTCTGTGGCAATCAAGCCGGCGTGGTCTTGCCCGACAAATATCTTTCCGATGAGCAGATGCGGCAGATTGCGGCGGAATTCAAACATTCGGAAACCGTATTCGTCCACCGGGAAGAGGACGGATCTGTAAGGCTAAAATACTTTACACCGACGGAAGAAGTGGATCTTTGCGGTCACGCCACAGTGGGCGCGTTTGCGCTTTTGCGTAAACTGGGTCATATCGGCGACGGGGAACAGCGGGCGCTGACGCGCTCCGGCCCGTTGCAGGTCACGGTGCGGGGCGAGGCGGTATGGATGGACATGGCGCCGCCGAAACTGGTGCGGTATCTTACCGATGAAGAGAGTGCCGCGCTGTATCGTGCCTACGGCTTGACCCCTGCCGACGGTGTAGAGGCGTTGCCGCCTGCCGTGGTATCCACCGGCTTGCCGGACGTGATGCTGGCGGTAAGGGATCGGGAAACGCTGCTGCGGGCGGTGCAGGACGCACCGGCGGTGGCGGAGTGGTGCCGGGCTCGGGAGTGCGTGGGAGTGCATATGTTCTGCCCGGGCGACGGGGCCGTGAATGCATGGTGCAGCAACTTCGCGCCGCGCTACGGTATACCGGAGGAGTGCGCCACCGGCACCGCCAACGGCGCGCTGACGTATTATCTCTATAAAAACGGGCGCCTGGCGCCGGAGAGCGAGAACCTTTTTGTTCAGGGCGAACACATGGCTCGCCCCTCGGAGATCCGAAGCGTTCTGCACGAAACGGCGGAAGGCGTATGCGTTCGCATCGGCGGCTGTGCGGTAATAAGCATGGCGTGTGAGCTTTTTGTGTAGACCGCCGTAAATACATAAAAGAGTCCGGCGTTTGCCGGACTCTTTTATGTATTTACAAACTTATTCGGGGATCACCGGCACTTCGCCGTCCATCACCTGACGGATCAGATCCTTGGCAATGTTCACCATGTTGTAGTCCGGCGGCATGACCCAGGCGATACCGGCACTGTACGTTTGCTGATAGGTGCTTCCTTCGCCCATACCCACCGCGTAGGTGGTAACGTGCCAGGAGCGGTTGTCACGCTGCTGCATCTGCGCCAGCGAGGTGATCTGGTCATAGTCGATATTGGTAACGAACGAATCGGAGACCGCCTGCAAAAGCTCCTGATAGTTGGCAAGAACGGACGGAGAGGTGACCTTGGAGACGATACTGCGGATCACCTCCATCTGGTTGCGGCCGCGCTGCATATCGCCGTCGGTAAAGGAGTAACGCTCACGGGAGAACGCCAGCGCCTCCCGCCCGGTAAGGTGGATCTGCCCGGCAGGGAAGGTGAAATACACGCCGTCAATCAGGTTGCCGTATTCGTCCGGGATCTCCATGGTATTGGTGGTAAACGCCATAGGGGACACCACATCCACACCGCCTACCGCGTCCACAATGTCTACCAAACCGAAGAAATTGATCCGCACGTAATAGGGAATGTCCACGTCGTACAGGTCGGACAGCGTGCCCATGATCTCCTCCACACCGTAGACGCCGGCGTGGGTCAGCTTATCCATCTGCCCGTTTCTGTGGAGCGGCACGTAATAGTCCCGGGGCGTGTTGATCAGCAAAACCTCCCGGGTACGGGGGTTGACCACCGCCAGAATATTCACGTCGCTGTTGCTGTTGACGGTCATATCGCTGCTGCGCGCGTCGATCCCGTTGCAGAACACCACAAACGGCTTACGCGTCACGTCGGAACGGTCTACGTCGATGACGATCTCACGGGTGATCTCGTGTTCGTAAATAATACGAGTCTGGCGCGAAAAATCCTCATAACCCTCGGTGCCTTCCAGCACGGCGAGATATCCCTTATTGAGGATCAGCGCGTCCACCTGATCGTCGTAGAGCGCATCGGCAAGATCGGTGAGCGTTTCAAAGGTGGCGTCCTCCACGTCCTGCAAGGAGCTGCGGATATGCTCCATCAGCAGATCCGAGTTCTCCCGGTCCAGCTCCCGCGCGTATCCGAAGGTGTAACCCTCGGTATCGATCAGCTCCTGTGCCGGATCGTCCGTGTTGACGATCACGGCGATGATATCGCTTTTGGTGGTCTTGCCGCTGATACGGCTGAGGGCGGCCTGCAAGCTGCCGGCGGCGCCTGCACCGATCAGCATCGCTACGCACAGCAGCACGGAAACACCACCGCAGATCAGCTTCCCCAGCTTGTTGCGCCGCATGGGAAGCTGTATGAATACGCTGACGGCGTTGATGCAAAGCAGCACCGCCATAACCAGCACAACCGTTCCGTTGGCAAGCATGCCGGTCGCCATAACGCGGGCGAACAGCACCAGACTGCAAATCAGCATCGCCGCCATCATTCCCAGCCCGAACCAGTCGATGCTGTTGAACTCCGGCGCACGGGAAGCGCGGGATCTTTTTTCTTCCAGACGACTCATGTGTTGCTCCTTACTTACGTATCTGTTCTCCCTGAATACCGTCGGGGAGCTGTGACTCACGATCCTAAACACACATTATACCCCTGTTGCGCCCTAAAATCCAGCACAAAATCCGCCGGATTAAAAATTTTTTCGACAGCCGCCATTTCCGGGGAATACGGTTGAATAAAGCATGAAGATGTGATATACTCTTTCTGCAATTATCTCGCAGCAGGAGGAAAAAGAAAATGAAAGCAGCACTTGTCATTATGGCGGCGGGACTTGGCTCCCGTTACGGCGGCAATAAACAGGTCGACGGCGTAGGCCCCAACGGGGAAACGCTGATGGAGTATTCCATCTATGACGCGATCCGCGCCGGCTTTACCAAGGTGGTGTTCATCATCAAGCCGGAGATCCGCGAGCTGGTGGAGCGCACCTGCGGCGCCCGTGTGAGCAGCTATAAAACGCGTGACGGCGCGCCGGTGGAGGTGTGCTACGTCTACCAGACCTACGAGAGCGTGCCGTCATTCTATACCATCCCGGCGGAGCGCACCAAACCCTTCGGCACGGTACACGCGGTGCTGTGCGCCGCCGAAGCGGTGCAGGAGCCGTTCTGCGTGATCAATGCCGACGATTATTACGGTGTGGACGCGTACCGCACGATCTATGAGGAGCTGTGCCGCCTGCCCGAGTCCGGCAAGGCGACCATGGTGGGTTATCTTCTGAAGAACACCGTTTCCATCAACGGCACCGTGTCCCGCGGCGTTTGCCATACCGCCGGCGGCGAGCTGACGGGTATCCGTGAAACGCTGAAGATCCAGCTGTTCCCGGA
>DBWU01000085.1:0-356 GCA_002309395.1 Oscillospiraceae bacterium UBA1230 | reverse complement strand
TCCATGAATTTCTGGGGCTTTATGCCTTCGATTTTTGAGGAACTGGAAGCGTATTTCCACGCGTTTTTACGCACCGCCGGCGACAATATCAAGGCGGAGTGCCTTCTGCCCAACATGGTGGGCGATCTGGTGGCGGAAGGGAAGCTGCGCGTTTCCGTTTTGCAGAGCGCGGATCGCTGGTTCGGCATGACGTATCATGAGGACCGGCAGAACGTGGCGGATGAGCTCAAACGCCTGCACGAGGCGGGCGTATATCCCCCGTCCCTGCGCGGATAAGGTAGAACCGGGAGGCGGATCGCACCGCCTCCCGGTTTTTCATGAGTACGCCTTATTCCTTGCATTCCTTGCACTCGTCG
>DBWU01000084.1 GCA_002309395.1 Oscillospiraceae bacterium UBA1230 | reverse complement strand
CGCTTTGTCGTATTGCACAAATTGTTTGTTTGATTTTTGTCAAAGTTTTCTTCTGGTAAATGCTTGCAATTCTTCCGAGATTTTGTTATAAAATAAACATACTTTTCTTTGATCGGGTGTGGGGTTTCTATGCCTTTTCGAGGGAAAAGTGGGAGAAAAACAAGGAGAGTGAGAGATCAGATGTTCAAAAAATTCACCAACGGCTGCGTTCGCGTAGTCAACAGGTGGCTGCCGGACGCCTTTTTGTTCGCGGTCATCCTGACCATCGTCGTGTTCATCGGCGCGCTGGTCGCCACGGGTCTGCCCGTGTTTTCCACCGCCAAGGACGCGGACGGGAAACCCGTATTGGATCTCATCAGCGCATGGGGCAACAGCAACGGCTTCTGGAGCCTGCTGAGCTTCTCCATGCAGATGGCGCTGGTGCTGGTGCTGGGCAGCGCCTGTGCTTCCGCCAGACCCTTCAAGGCGCTGTTGCGCTATCTGGCGAGCCTGTGCAAAAACAACATGCACGCCATCGTCGTCACCACCTTCGTGTCCACCATCTGCTGCTGGCTCAACTGGGGCTTCGGTCTGGTGATCGGCGCTCTGCTGGCAAAGGAAGTGGTACGCCGCGTTCCTACCGTGGACTATCCCCTGCTGATCGCCTCCGCCTACTCCGGCTTCGTGGTGTGGCACGCCGGTCTGTCCGGCTCCATTCCGCTGGATCTGGTGGCCGGAAAGACTTTCGGTGAGGTCACCTATCAGGCGGCCATCGGCGAAACGCTCCTGCATCCTGTGAACCTGATCATGTGCGCCGTCGTTCTGATTGCCATGCCGTTCATCAACTACGCCATGCATCCCAATGCCGACCGCACCATCACGGTGGATCCCGCACTGTTGGCGGACGAAGAGGAGAAGAAGTACGAGATCAAGACGCCTGCCGATAAGATCGAGCATTCCAAGATCCTGTGGGGCATTCTGGTGCTGATGGGTCTTGCCTACATCGTACACTATTTCTTCGTGGAAAAAGGCTCTCTGGGTCTGAACATCGTGAACTTTATCTTCCTGTTCCTGGGCATCCTGCTCCACGGCAATCTGCGCCGCTACGTGGACGCGATCGCCGAAGCCGCCGGCGGCGCCGCAGGCGTTCTGCTGCAGTTCCCCTTCTATGCCGGCATCATGGGCTTGATGATCGCCAAGAACGCCGAGGGCGTTTCTCTGGCAGGCGTGATCTCCCAGTTCTTCGTCAACATTTCCAACACGGTCACCTTCCCGATGCTGTCCTTCCTGGCGGCAGGTATCGTGAACTTCTTCGTTCCCTCCGGCGGCGGTCAGTGGGCGGTCCAGGGCCCCATCATGATGCCTGCCGGCGCCGCGCTGGGGATCCCCGCCGGCCGCACCGCTATGGCTGTTGCGTGGGGCGACCAGTGGACCAACATGATCCAGCCGTTCTGGGCGTTGCCTGCGCTGGGTATCGCCAAACTGTCCGCACGGGACGTGATGGGGTATCTGGTAGTGGTCCTCCTGTTCACCGGCGTGGTGGCATGCCTTGGTTTCCTGGCATGGGGACTTCTGTTCTGATTTCGCGATCGCATCTTTCCAACGGCGCGTTCCTTTCCGGAACGCGCCGTTTTTTTGCGCGAAAAAAAGCGCCTCCCGGCGCACGCCGATATTGAAAAGCGGCGGCCGTTTGTGGTAAGATAAAATGAAATGATATTGGAAAGGCGGCGATACCGTGTCCCATCCTCTTCTGGCGCTGTTGGAGCGCGACGTTGTGATCCCCGCCCTGAAGGACGAGCGGCAGTTGTCCGCTCTGCCGGAAGCGCAGATCGTATTCCTGCTGTGCGGCGATATCTGCAACGTGGACCGGCTGATCGAACGGATCCACCGTGCCGGAAAACACGCAGTGGTACACGCCGATCTGATCGCCGGCCTTGCCCCCAAGGAGATCGCCGTGGATTTTCTGTTGCGCTGCGGCGCCGACGGCGTGATCTCCACCCGCCCGGCGCTGATCCGCCGGGGCAGAGAGCTGGGGATGCTGACGGTCCTGCGGGTATTTGCCATCGACTCGAAGGCCGTTCGCTCACTGGCGCGGGAATCGTCCCTGGTGACGCCGGACGCGGTAGAGGTGCTTCCGGCGGTGATCCCCCGTGTGATCGAATCGCTGACCAGGGAGCTGGAAATGCCGCTGATCGCCGGCGGTCTGCTCTCGGACAAGGCGGATATCACCGCCGCGCTGGGCGCAGGCGCTATCTGCGTATCCGCCAGCGATGAAAAACTCTGGGTGCTGTAACGCCCCGAAGTAAATAGCGAGGTTTTCTCATGCACGAATTTTCCGCCGGACAATTTGATATTGCGGTGATCGGCGCCGGTCACGCCGGGATCGAGGCGGCGCTGGCGGCGGCGCGGCTGGGGCTGGAAACGGTGTGTTTCACGCTCCATCTGGACGCGGTGGGCAATATGCCCTGCAATCCCGCCATCGGCGGCACCGGCAAGGGGCATCTGGTACGGGAGCTGGACGCGCTGGGCGGCGAGATGGCACGCGCCGCCGACCGTGCCTGCATCCAGTACCGTATGCTCAACCGGGGCAAGGGTCCTGCGGTACACTCTCTGCGTGCACAGGCGGATCGCCGGGAATACCAGAAGATCATGAAGCACACGCTGGAACAGCAGCCGCACCTGACACTCCGGCAGGGCGAGGTGGTAGATCTGCGCGTATCGGACGGATGCGTCCGGCAGGTGGTGCTTTCCACCGGCGCCGTGTTTGACGTGAAGGCGGCGGTGATCGCCACCGGCACGTATTTGAGCGGACGCACCATCGTGGGCGAATGTGTAGAACCCTCCGGCCCCGACGGGATGCACGGCGCCAACGCGCTGACGGAGCGGCTTCTGGCACTGGGACTGCCTCTGCGCCGCTTTAAGACCGGCACACCGCCACGGGTCAACGCCCGGACGGTGGATTTTGACAAAATGGAGCGGCAGGACGGCGACGAGCAGCCTATCCCCTTCAGTTTTTCCACCCGTCGCGTACCGGAAAACCGCGCCGTCTGCTATCTCACCTATACCAACGAGGAAACCCACCGTATCATCCGGGAAAACCTCTCACGCAGTCCCATCTACTCCGGCGTCATCGAAGGCGTGGGACCGCGCTACTGCCCCTCCATTGAAACGAAGGTGGTGCGTTTTGCGGACAAGCCGCGCCATCAGCTTTTTATCGAGCCCATGGGGCTGGATACGGAGGAGCTGTACGTACAGGGTTTCTCCTCCTCCATGCCGGAGGACGTGCAGATCGAGATGCTCCACACCGTCCCCGGTCTGGAACACGCGCAGATCATGCGCCCGGCATACGCCATCGAATACGATTGCATCGATCCGCTGGCGCTGTATCCCACGCTGGAAACGAAGACGATCCGCGGTCTCTACGGCGCCGGGCAGTTCAACGGCTCCTCCGGCTACGAGGAGGCGGCGGCGCAGGGATTTGTCGCCGGTGTTAACGCGGCGCTGTCCCTCAAGGGCGAAGCGCCTCTGGTTCTCAAGCGGAGCGAAAGCTATATCGGCACGCTGATCGACGATCTGGTCACCAAGGGAACGGAGGAGCCGTACCGGATCATGACCAGCCGCTCGGAATACCGTCTGATACTGCGGCAGGATAACGCAGACGAGCGGCTCACCGCCGTAGGACACCGCATCGGACTCGTCAGCGCGGCGCGTGTGGCGGAGGTGGAGGAGAAATACCGCCGTGTAGCGCGGGAGATCGAGCGGCTCAACCATACCGGCGTCCCCGGCAGCGACGCGCTCAACGCTTTGCTCACCGCCCGCGGCACGGCGCCGGTGAACGACGGATGCCGTTTGGCGGATCTTCTGCGCCGACCTCAGATCGGCTACGAGGATCTCTCACCGTTCGATCCCCATCGCCCGGCACTGACCCCGGCGGAGGCGGAACAGGTGGAGATCCGGGTGAAATACGAAGGGTACATCCACCGCCAGAGCCGCCAGGTATCGGAGCTGGAGCGGCTGGCGCACCACCGCTTGCCGCCGGATCTTGACTATCACGCCCTGCAGGGTCTGCGCCTGGAGGCACGGGAGAAACTGTCGCTGGTGCGTCCGGCGGATCTGGGGCAGGCAAGCCGTATTTCCGGCGTATCCCCGGCGGATATCGCCGCATTGATGATCCATTTGGAGAAGGGAGTGTGATATGCGTATGGGTAAACTGCGATTCCTCCTGGCGCTGTGGGCGGCAAAGCTGTCCATTCCGGCGCTGAAGATCACCCGGCATAACGGGACGGATTTCCCCGGTTTTCTGGCACTGAAGCTGTGCCCCGATTTCCTGCGTTACGCGGGCAAACCCGATACCGTGGTGGCGGTCACCGGCACCAACGGCAAGACCACCGTCAGCAATATGCTCTCCGACGCGCTGGAGGCGCTGGGACACCGGGTGCTGACCAACCGCGCCGGCAGTAATATCATCTCCGGCATTTCCACTGCCTTTGTGCGAAACTGCGATCTGCTGGGGCGCGTCAGGCGGTGCGATATCGCCGTGCTGGAGGTGGACGAGCGTTCCTCGCCCCGGATCTATCCCCACGTGAAGCCGGATCTGGTGGTGCTGACCAACCTGTTCCGGGACTCCATTATGCGTAACGCCCATCCGTACTATATCGCCGATATCCTCACCCGGTCGATCCCCGCCGGGGCGAAGCTGATCCTCAACGCGGACGATCTGATCTCCTGCTCCGTCTGCCCGGATAATGCGCGCGCCTATTTCGGTGTCGGGCGCATGGAAAGCGACGTGACGGATTGCGTCAACCTGATCGACGACGTGCGGATCTGCCCCTGCTGCGGCGGCAAGCTGACCTACGCCTACCGCCGCTATCACCATATCGGAAAGGCGCGGTGCGATGCCTGCGGCTTTGCCTCCCCGGAAAGCGATTATCTCGCCCGGCAGGTAGATCTGTCCGGCCGCACCATGACCGTTCAGGAGGGCGAGTCGTCGTTCGCCTACCGCCTGTCCTCCGACAGTATTTTCAACGCGTATAACACGCTTTCGGTGGTCGCCGCGCTGCGCCAGTTGGGGTACGAACACGAAAAGATCGTGCCCGTGCTGGAAAACATCACCGTATCCTCCTCGCGGCACAGCGAGGAAACGGTGGGGAAGGTTCGCCTGATCCGCCAGATGTCCAAGGAGAAAAACGCGCTGGCAGGTTCCCGTGCTTTCGATTACATCGCCGGTCGGGCAGGCCGCAAAGAGCTTCTTCTGATGATGAACTGTCTGGGCGACACACGCCACTGGTCGGAGAACACCTGCTGGATCTTTGACGCGGACTTTGAGTTTTTGAACGACCCCTCCATCGTGCAGATCGTATGCGCCGGCGCCAGATGCCGGGACTATAAGCTGCGTCTTTTGATGGCAGGCGTGCCGGAAGACCGTATCCTGTGCGAGGACGACGAGTTCCGCGCCGCCGAACGGCTTTCGTACACACCGGGGGACGACGTGTATCTTCTCTACGGCACCGACTCGCTGGAACGGGCGTACCGCGTCTATGACCGGATGAAAGCCTATGCGCTGGAACGGGCGCAGGCGGACGAGGAGGCGAACGCATGAGATGTGAAGTATTGTTCCCGGAGGTGTGCCACCTCTGCGGCGACGGTATGAATATCCGCTATCTGCGCCAAAGCTGTGAGGCGGTAGAGGTGATCGAAACGCCGCTCAACAGCCGCCCGGTTTTTTTGGACGGCGGCGTGGATCTGGTGTACCTCGGCTCCGCCACAGAGGACGGTCTGCGCCGGATCGTGGCGTCCCTACTGCCCTACCGGCAGGAGATCGAGCAGCGGATCGACGAGGGGCAGTGGATGCTCCTTACCGGCAACGCGCTGGACGCGCTGGGCGAATACGTGGATTGTGACGACGGTTGGCGCCTGGACGGTCTGGGACTTCTGCCCACCCACGCGGAGTATCACATGATGGACCGCCACAACAGCTTTTTCCTCGGCACTTTTGAAGACGGTGACTTCTCCACGGAGATCGTGGGCTTTAAGAGCCTGTTCGGTCACACCTACGGCGCCGGGCAGGAAGATCCGCTGTTTACGCTGGTTCGCGGTGTGGGCCGCTATCCCGGCTGCGGGGTGGAAGGGTTTCGCCGGAACCATCTGATGGCGACGTATCTCACCGGTCCTCTGCTGATCCTCAATCCGCCGTTTACCGGCTGGCTCTTGCGTCAGTTGGGCTGTGACGGCGCGCCGGCGTTTGAGGAAGCCGCCATGGAGAACTACCGCCGCCGGCTGGAGGAGTTCCACGATCTCCACCGGGATCCTCTCTATTGAGTTTCGTATTCTATCTTCCGAAAGGAGTTTGATCGGTATGCCTTCTATCAAATACGTTGCCCGTGTGCTCTCCGGCGTCCGCTGGGGCAAAATGTCCCGTGTGCTGGAGACCGTCCGCCAGAAAAGCGGTCACGGCAAAGCGCGCACGTTTTTCGACATGGGCTGGTGCGCCCTGCGCTACGGCGCCGGGTATTACGACTACGTGATGTTCGGATTCTATCAGATGAACGGCAAACAGCGGGACACGTATCTGACCCGTATGCGTAACAAAAAGGTGCAGGATCTGATGAATCCGCCCGACGCCACCGATGAATTTGACGACAAGCTGGTGTTCAACCGCTTGTTCGCCTCCTACCTCCGCCGCCGGACGCTGGACGGCTCCACCGCCACCCGGGAGGAGTTTGCCGCCTTTTTGGACGGGCAGGACGCTATTTTCGCCAAGATCAACCACGGCGACTGCGGACGCGGCGTGGAAAAGCTGTGCCGGAAGGATTTTGCCGGCGCGGACGCCATGTACGATTACATAAAGGCCCATGATCTGGTGGTGCTGGAACACGTACTGCCCCAGCATGAGGATATGGCGCGGCTCCACCCCCAGTCCGTCAACTGCATGCGTATCGTCACCGACCGGGTGGACGATCAGGTGCATATCGCCTACATCTCCGTCAAGATGGGGCGCGGTGAGGGCGTGTGCGACAACTCCGGGCAGGGCGGCGTTTTGTGCCGCGTGGATCCCGACAGCGGCAGGATCGTCTCCGACGCCAGCGACGATTACTTCAACGTTTACGACCGCCATCCCGACACGGGCATCGTGTTCAAGGGTTATCAGCTCCCCATGGTGCCCGAGGCGATCGCCATGGTGAAAGAGGCGGCGCTGGTGGTCCCCTCGGTGCGCCACGTCGGCTGGGACGTCGCCATCACGCCGGAAGGACCGGCTCTCATCGAGGGCAACGATTTCCCCGGCACCGATCTGTGCCAGCTGGTGCCTTTCTGCCCTGACAAGACGGGTCTTTGGCCGTACTACAAGAAAATTTTGGGGTTGAAGAAATGATCCCTTACGCAGAAAAAAGAAACGCTGTCCCGTGGGACAGCGTTTCTTTTTTCGTTTTCTTGCCGCTTACTCGTTGTACATACTGACCAGCTTCAGCAGGTGTTCGTACCGCGCCTTCGCCTCCGCCTCGTTGCGCTCGAACAGCTCGCCGGCGCGATCGGGGAACTCGCGGGTCAGGCGGGAGTAACGCGCCTCGTTCATCAGGAATTCCTGATAGCCGCCGGCAGGCGCCTTGGAATCCAGCGTGAACTTCTTCTCCGCGGCGGGATTGTAGCGGAACAGATTCCAGTAACCGCAATCCACCGCTTTCTTCATTTCCTTCTGGCAGTTCACCATGCCGCCCTTGATGGAGTGCATCTC
>DBWU01000042.1:6380-6844 GCA_002309395.1 Oscillospiraceae bacterium UBA1230 | reverse complement strand
CTGGACGTGGTGCCGGTGATCCCGCCGGAGCTGCGCCCCATGGTGCAGCTGGACGGCGGCAGATTCGCCACCTCCGATCTGAACGACCTCTATCGCCGCGTGATCAACCGCAACAACCGCCTCAAGAGGCTCATCGAGCTCAATGCGCCGGATATCATCGTTCGCAACGAAAAGCGTATGCTTCAGGAGGCGGTGGACGCCCTGATCGACAACGGCCGCCGCGGCCGTCCCGTTACCGGCGCCAACAACCGCGCCCTCAAGTCGCTGAGCGATCTGCTCAAGGGTAAGCAGGGCCGGTTCCGCCAGAACCTGCTGGGTAAGCGCGTGGACTACTCCGGCCGAAGCGTGATCGTGGTGGGTCCCGAACTGAAGATCTATCAGTGCGGTGTACCCAAGGAAATGGCAGTGGAGCTGTTCCGCCCCTTCATCATGAAGAAACTGGTGGAGGACGGCAGCGCCAACAA
>DBWU01000042.1:4707-6359 GCA_002309395.1 Oscillospiraceae bacterium UBA1230 | reverse complement strand
AAGGGCCGCACCGAGGTGTGGGACGCGCTGGATGAGATCATCAAGGATCATCCCGTTATGCTCAACCGTGCCCCCACGCTGCACCGTCTGGGTATCCAGGCGTTCGAGCCGGTGCTGGTGGAAGGCCGCGCGCTGAAGCTGCACCCCCTCAACTGCACCGCCTTCAACGCCGACTTCGACGGCGACCAGATGGCGATCCACGTGCCTCTGTCTGCCGAGGCGCAGGCGGAAGCGCGGCTGTTGATGCTTTCGGCCAACAATCTGCTCCGTCCCCAGGACGGCGGACCCGTCACGGTGCCGACGCAGGATATGGTGCTCGGTTCTTACTATCTGACCTTCGAACGCTTTGAAAACGGCGTCAGCCAGATGGCCAACGACGAGTTCTGGCCGGAGGGCGTGGACTTCGCGCTGGCAGGCAAGGGCTTCGACGAGCTGACCGATGAGGAGAAGGCCAACGTCCGGCTGAACGTGTACCGGGATGAGGACGAGGTGCTCATGGCGTATGACGAGCATATCATCGGTATCCATCAGCCGGTGCTGGTGCGCGTGAAGAAGGAATGGAACGGCGAGCAGGTGTCCCGCGTGGTGCGCGCCACCGCCGGCAGGATTATCTTCAACCGCAACATCCCGCAGGATCTGGGCTTCGTTCGCCGCGTCGGCGAGGACGGTATGCCCACGGAGCAATTCTTCGACTATGAGATCACCGAGACCTGCGGTAAGAAGCTGCTCGGCAAGATCGTGGACCGCACCATCAAGCAGTACGGCTTTACCATCGCCGCCGAGGTGCTGGACAACATCAAGGCGACCGGTTATCAGTACTCCACCCGCGGCTCCATCACCATCTCCATCGCGGATATGACGGTGCCGGAGAAGAAGTACGAGCTGATCCGCCAGACGGAACAGCGAGTGGTGGAGATCGAAGAAGAGTACAACATGGGCTTTATCACCGATGAGGAACGCTATAAGCTGGTGGTACGGGAATGGGAAAAGACCACCAACGACGTGACCGACGCCCTCACCGCCAACATGAACAAGTACAACCCCATCTTCATGATGGCCGATTCCGGCGCCCGCGGATCCATGAAGCAGATCCGTCAGCTGACCGGTATGCGCGGCTTGATGGCGAACACCGCCGGTAAGACCATCGAGATCCCCATCAAGGCGAACTTCCGGGAAGGTTTGTCCGTGCTGGAATACTTTACCTCCTCCCGCGGCGCCCGTAAGGGTTTGGCGGATACCGCTCTGCGTACCGCAGACTCCGGTTATCTGACCCGCCGCATGGTGGACGTGTGCCAGGACGTGATCATCCGTGAGGATGACTGCGGCGCTGATAACGGCATCGTGGTGTCCGAGATCAGCGAGGGCGGTCAGGTGATCGAGAAGTTCTCCGAGCGCATCCGCGGCCGCTTCCCGGTGCGCGATATCCTCAAGCCCGGCACCGACGAGATCCTCATTGCCAAGGATCACATGATGGAGGACAAGGACGCGGCGCTGCTGGAGAAGTTCGACATCCACGAGGTGGAGATCCGCACCGTGCTGACCTGTAAGGCGCACAGCGGTATCTGCGCCAAGTGCTACGGTATGAACCTGGCGACCAGTAAGCCGGTAGGACCCGGCGAGGCGGTGGGTATCATTGCCGCCCAGTCCATCGG
>DBWU01000042.1:4051-4674 GCA_002309395.1 Oscillospiraceae bacterium UBA1230 | reverse complement strand
GGCGGCGTTGCCGGCGGCGACATCACCCAGGGTCTGCCCCGCGTGGAGGAGCTGTTTGAAGCACGCCGTCCCAAGAAGATGGCGACCATCTCCGAGATCGGCGGCAAGGTGCGCTTTGAAGACGCTGCCAAGGGCAGCCTGCTGAACATCGTCGTCACCGCTGACGACGGCGATACCCGGACCTATGCGGTGCCTCACACCGGTCTTCTGGTGCACGACGGCGAGGAGATCGAAAAGGGCTGCCAGCTGCAGGACGGCGCACTCAATCCCCACGACGTACTGCGGATCCGCGGCGCCAGCGCGGTGCATAACTACCTCATCCAAGAGGTGCTGAAGGTGTACCGTCAGCAAGGCGTGGATATCAACGACAAGCACATCGAGGTCATCGTACGCCAGATGATGCGGAAGGTGCGCGTGGAAGAAGCCGGCGACACCGGTCTGCTCTCCGGCGCTATGGCGGACGTGCTGGAGGTGGAGGATGAGAACGAGAAGATCCGCCGCCGCAACGCCGCCGGCGAGACCAACGAAAACGGCGAGCCGCTGCAGGAGGCGACCTTCACCCAGCTTCTGATGGGTATCACCAAAGCGTCCCTTGCTACGGATTCCTTCCTCTCCGCCGCCTC
>DBWU01000042.1:0-3974 GCA_002309395.1 Oscillospiraceae bacterium UBA1230 | reverse complement strand
TCATCGGCAAGCTGATCCCTGCCGGCGCCGGACTGAACGCTTATCGGCACTTTGCCGAGGAGTTGGTGCCCGAGGCGGAGGAGCCGGAGGATGAACCGTCCGAACCCCGCATCATCACCAACGCGCTGTAAGACGGCGCATGGAACCAACCGGCGGCCTTCAATCCGCCGGAGGCACAGCGAACACGTATAAAAATGCGCCGTGCAGAGGGGATTTCCCGTATGCACGGCGCATTTTTCGCGGATTTACTCTGTCGGGAAAAGAGGTAAGAACTATGTCTGACTTTGTTTTGCGCCCCAGCTTTACCTGTACCTGCGGTCATACCCATACCGCCACGGTGGAAGACGTGCTCATCGGCAAGGGCGTGGTATCCCGTTTGCCGGAGGTGCTGGCGCGGTACGGCGCAAAGCGCGTATTCGTCCTGTCCGATCAAAACACGGACCGGGTGGCGGGCGAGCGGGTTTGCGCGCTGATCCGAGACGCCGGTTTGGCGGCGGTCTCCTTTGCGTTCCGTGAGAGCCCTAAACCGTCGGAGGAATACGTAGGCTCCGCCGTGGAGCATTACGATTACGGCTGTGACGCTATCGTTACGGTGGGTTCCGGCGTACTGTGCGATATCGGAAAGATCCTCTCGGCGCTTACCGGCCACCCCCATATCGTGGTCGCCACCGCGCCGTCTTGCGACGCGTATGCCGCCGCCACCTCCTCCATGGAGCGTGACGGCTTGAAGGCGTCTTTGACCACCCGTGCACCCCACGTGCTGATCGGTGACACGGAGATCTTGAAAACCGCGCCGGATCGAATGCTCCAGGCAGGTCTCGGTGATATGCTGGCAAAATTCGTCAGCATCTGCGAGTGGCGCATCAGCCATATCATCACCGGCGAATACTACTGCCCCGTGATCGCGGACATGATCCGCAAGGCGCTTTCTAAATGCGTGGCCCATGGCGCCGGATTGATGCGCCGGGAGGATGAGGCGGNNTCGCCGCCGTATTTGAAGGACTGGTGATCGGCGGCGTGGCGATGGCGTACGCCGGCGTGTCCCGTCCCGCCTCCGGCGCCGAGCATTACATCTCCCACGTCTGGGATATGCGCGCTTTGCAGTTCGGTACGCCTGCCGACCTCCACGGCATCCAGTGCGGCATCGGCACGCTGCTGTGCGCCCGCGCGTATGAGCAGGTGAAAGCCATGAAACCAAACCGGGAGAAGGCGCTTGCCTATGCCGCCGCCTTTGACTATGAGGACTGGAAGCGTCAGCTCCGCTCGTTCGTAGGCGGCGGCGCCGAGGCGATGATCGCCATGGAGGCGAAGGAGCGCAAGTACGATGCCACCCTCCACAAGGAGCGGCTGGAGCGGATCATCGACCGCTGGGACGAGATCTGCAAGGTGATCGACGAGGAACTGCCCTCCGCCGCGAAGATCGAGGAGATCCTGGACGCGGTGGGCGCCCCCAAACGAGCGGAGAGCATCGGCATCGACAGCGCGCTGGTGCCCATGACCTTCCGCTGCACCAAGGATATCCGGGACAAGTACGTTCTGTCCCGTCTGTGCTGGGATCTGGGCGTGCTGGAGGAGATCCGATTCTGACGACGATACGGCCGTGCCGCGCACCGCGAAAGGCGGTGCGCGGCTTTTTTACGCTGCCCTAAACCTCCGGTTGCACGATTTTGACGGTTCTGGCAGGAAATACTGGGCAACTCGCCGTTTTTCTTGCAGTTTCTTGACAACTGTTGCATTATTCCGACGGAAAAACTATACTGGGGAAAAGAAACGAACGGAAAGGGGCATTGTCGCTATGGAGATTGCGCAACTTCTACAAGGCGTATCGTGTACCTGCGGGCGCGCTCATACCTGCCAAATCAAATACGTCTATATTGAGCGCGGCGCCGCCGGGCGTCTGGCGGAGATCTGCCGCGATAACGAGACCGTACTGGTGGTGGCGGACGAGAACACCTATGCCGCCGCCGGGGAGGATACGGTACGGGCACTGGCAGGGAAGACCGTTCGCAAGGTGGTTTTCCCCGGCGACACGCTGCTGGTGCCGGATGAGGCGGCGATCGCCGCAGTGGAGAAGGAGCTGCCCGGTGCGGATCTGATCGTGGGGATCGGCGCCGGCGTGATCCAGGATCTTTGCAAATACGTATCCCATTTCGGCGGCGTGCCGTATCTGGTGGTAGCCACCGCCCCGTCCATGGATGGCTACGCCTCCGACGGCGCGGCTATGATCACCGGCGGCATGAAGGTGACTTACGCCTGCCAGATGCCCCTTGCCATCGTGGCCGATCCGGCGGTACTGGCGGCGGCGCCGATGGATATGCTGCAGGCCGGTTACGGCGATATCATCGGCAAGTTCTCCGCGCTCAACGACTGGAAGCTGAGCCACTGCGTCAACGGCGAGTACCTGTGCCCGTTTATCTACGATCTGACCATGGAGCAGGTGCGGCGTGTGCTGTCGCTGGCGGAGGGCATCGTCCGCAGGGACGAGGCGGCGGTAGGCGCGCTGATGGAAGCACTGGTGACCGTGGGTATTCTGATAAGCTTTGCGGGTTCTTCCCGTCCCGCCTCCGGCAGTGAACACCATCTGTCCCATTTCTTCGAGATCACCGGCATCCTTGCCGGTACGCCCTATTTCCCCCACGGGATCGACGTGGCGTATTCCACGGTAGTCACGGCGCGCCTGCGCCAGAAGATCCTGCGCCACCCCCTGCCGGAGAAGATCTATCGTCTTTCCCGACCGGAGCTGGAGGCGGAGATCGGCCGCATTTACGGTTCCTCCGCGTCCGGGTGCCTTGCTCTGCAGGACAAGGTGGGCAACTATGCCACCGACCGGCTGGAGATCTTCCGCGCCAGGGAGCAGGAGATCCGCGCCATTTTATCGGAGATGCCCGCGCCGGAGGAGATACGCGATATGCTGGCGCTGGTGGGACTGGAGATGGACGCGTTTTACGCACGGTACGGCGCGGCACATATTGCCGACGCGGTGCGCTATGCCAAGGACCTGAAGGATCGCTACACGGTGCTGTGGCTCAATTACGATTTCTTTGGAGGCGAGAAGGATGTACGATAAGATCAAAGTAGTAGCGATGGATCTGGACGGTACGCTGACCCAGCATAAGACGCCCTTGAGTGATGAACAGCGCGCCGTGCTGGACCGGCTGCGGCGGAAATATACGCTGTTGATGGTGGGCGCCGGACAGGTCATGCGGATCCACCGGCAGTTGGGCGGCTATCCCATCGACGTGATCGGCAACTACGGGATGCAGTACGGTCACTACAACGCCGAAACGGACGAAATGGAGATCGTGCGCGACGAGAGCGCCCCGTGCGACCGCGACGCGGTGGATCGCGCGGTGACGGCGCTGCGGCAAAAATACGGCTTTACGACCTTTGCCGGCGACAACGTGGAGTATCACCCCTCCGGCTGCATCACGTTCCCGGTGCTGGGCACCAAGGCGCAGCAGGCGGATAAGCTGGCATTCGACCCGGATCGGCATCGCCGCCGCGCCATCTATGACGAGGTATGCGCCGCGTTCCCGGATTACTGCGTGTTCGTGGGCGGATCGTCGTCCTTTGACATGGCGCCCAAGCCCTACAACAAGTATTACGCGCTGGATCTCTATTGCCGCGAGCACGGACTTTCCCATGAGAACGTGGTTTATATCGGCGACGATTACGGTCTGGGCGGTAACGACGAGTCGGTGTATCAGTCGGACTTCCCCTACATCACCATCGACTCCTATCTGGATTTCCCCAAAGTGACCGCGCCGCTGCTGGACTGATGGGACAAGACCTTCCGTCGAAACGAAGCCGTTTCGGCGGAGTAAGACTGTCAAAAAACGGCTGCGCCGTTTTTTGACAAAAGGGTTGCAGCCTGCTGCGCGCACTTGTGATCCGCCTTTGGCGGATCATTCGCACACTTCGCAGGCTGAAAAGTGTCATTTGCCACGTACACGCCGCGGCAAATGACGATTCCA
>DBWU01000076.1:313-7503 GCA_002309395.1 Oscillospiraceae bacterium UBA1230 | reverse complement strand
GATTCCCGTTCCAGCTTCCGCTCCAGCGCCGCCGCTTCCAGCTTTGCCTTCGCCGCCTCGATGGCTTTTTCCATGGCGGCGCGTGCCTCGTTGGCAAGCTGTCCCATCGCGGGGCGTTCCTCCGGCGAGAGCTGCCCCATCATTTTCAGCACGGCGGTCAGCTCGCCTTTTTTGCCCAGGAACCGAACGCGGACGTTCTCCAGTTCCTCTATGGCGCCTGCCTCCTCCACGGCGCGCAGCGCGGCGGCGCGGAGAAGTTCCAACTGCTTTTTCATGTTTCTTCCGTCCTTTCCGGATCAAAATAGGGGGCGGCACAAAAAAAGAGCCTTTCTTCCCATCGTTCTGGGACGAAAGACTATCCTTCCGCGGTACCACCCGGCTTCGCCGCCCGGCAGGCGGCGCACTCTCCGACAGGATAACGGCTGTCGGACACCGATCGCGCCTTTGCGCGCGACTGCTCCCGGGCGAACGCCGCGAACCGGACCCGTGCCGGCTTGCAGCCTGTGGCCGGCACTCTCTGTCAGGGCGGTTGAACCGCGGATCTTCCCGTTCCTCGCATTTGAAAGACTATACGAATATGTATATAGCACATTTTTCGTTCCGATGCAAGAAAAAGTTTGCAAAACCGTGGGTGTTTCACGCAACGTGTTGCGCGTCTGTGTGCACAATATGCACGATTGATTGACAAGGAATGGTATACTGAAAGCAAAGAGTCACAAGAAGGAGCGGATACCATGGAGCTTACCCACGGGATCATCAAACGGCTTTTGCCCCGTCGCGCCGCCGACGGTCACAAGGGCGATTTCGGAAAAGTGCTTTGCATCTGCGGCAGCGTAGGCTATACCGGCGCGCCGGTGTTCGCCTCCCGTGCCGCGGTGCGCTGCGGGTGCGGACTGGTCTTTCTGGCTGTGCCGCAGTCGATCTGGACGGTGGCGGCGGTGAAGAGCGACGAGGCGATGGTGTTTCCCCTGCCGGATCGGGAGGGGCGCCTTTCGCTGGCGGCGGAGGAGAGCCTGCGCCGCCGCGCCGAAGAATGCGACGCGGTGCTTCTCGGCTGCGGTCTGGGGCGCGGTGAGGAGACGGACGTCTTGAGCCGCCGGCTGCTGGAGATCCGAAAACCGCTGGTGCTGGACGCGGACGGCATAAACGCGCTGGCAGGGCATATAGATGAGTTGGAGCGTCGGCGCGGTCTTACCACGGTGCTGACGCCTCACGGGGGAGAATTCTCCCGGATCGCCGACCCCGGCGCGTCCCGGGAGGAATCCGCCGCCGCCTTTGCCTCGCGGCACGGTGTGTTTCTCATTTTAAAAGGGCATCGCACCGTGATCGCCGCGCCGGACGGGCGCGTGGCGGTGAATCCCATCGGCAACAGCGGCATGGCGAAGGGCGGCAGCGGCGACGTGCTGGCAGGCATGGTGCTCTCCCTGCTGGGGCAGGGGATGGAGCCGTTTGACGCCTGCTGCAGCGCCGTTTATCTCCACGCCCTGGCAGGCGATCTGGCGGCGTGTGATCTGACGGAGCGCGCCATGACGCCCAGCGATCTGGTGGAGTATATCCCCCGTGCTTATCGAGAAATAGAACGGTCGTAAAGGGAACGGGAAAGCCTCCGGTAAGGAGGAAATATGAGAAGAATACTGACCTTGACCATCGGATGCGTCCTGCTGCTGTGCGCCTGCGGCGCAAAAGACGGCGCTCCCAAGGAACTGCAAGAGCGCTACGGGGCGCTGGCATCGGCGCGTATCCACGCCGAGATCACCTGCCATCTGCCAGGCGAGAGCCGTTCCTTTACCGTTACGTGCGATTATGAAAAGGACGGTCAGTCCCGTATCACCGTGGAAACGCCGGAGGAACTGGCCGGTCTGGGCGCGGTGGTGGGAGAGGAACTGCACCTCGTCTGGGAGGATATGACGCTGGCGGCAGGGAACGGCAGCGGCTTGAATCCCTGCACCTGCCCGGTGTGGCTGCTCCGCGCCGCTGCAGGCGGCTATCTGCTGGAATGGAACCGGGAAATGCAGGGCGACACGCCGTGCCTGCGCCTGACACTGGACACCACGCTGCCGGACGGGACGAAGACGGTATGCACCCTCTGGTGCGCGGAAGAGAACGGTACGCCGGTATACGCTGAATTTTCTGAGGACGGCGCACTGACCATCTCTGTAAAGGTGCTTTCCTTTACCACCGAGCCGTAAGGAGGGTGCGGCGGATGTGACGGATCGCCCTGCCGCGGCATAGGATGAAACGGGGCGGGAAAGGAATTTCACACAGGAGTATAAATTCCGCGGCTGCGTGGGACAATGAAAGTGACCTGCTTGCAGGTACTACTTGGCGGCGGAGCGTGAACTTTGTGGATACGATAGTCAGGCGCGGTGATATTTTTTATGCTGATCTCAGTCCCGTGGTCGGCAGTGAACAAGGCGGTGTGCGTCCGGTATTGATCGTACAGAACGATACCGGCAATCGTCATTCCCCCACGGTGATCGCGGCGGCAATCACCTCCCAGACCGGAAAGGCAAACATGCCGACCCATATTTCCGTAGCGGCGAGACAGAGCGGACTGCCCCGTGATTCGGTGATACTGCTCGAACAGGTGCGTACGCTGGATAAACGGCGCTTACGGGAGCGGATGGGGCGCGTGGATCGGACGGTGATGGAGCAGGTGGACACCGCGATCGCGGTGAGCTTGGGTCTGCCGCACAGCCGGCTGGTATAACATCGCGGATATNNAGGCAGTGTGCGCCGAAAGCGGCGCGCACTGCCTTTTTTGCATATCGCGCCGGCGGTACGCGTATCCATAGACGGGAGGTGGTGTTCGTGGTGATCCCGCTGGAGGCGGACGGAAAGACCGTCGGCACGGTGGAACTGCGCCCGGAGGCGCGGGAGACCTGCTTTTTCCTGCGCGGCGCGGCAAAGCCGGATCTCTATCGCGTGATGATCCGGGGAGACCGGGGCACGGTGTTTCTGGGCGTATGGGAGGGAGAGCAGACCTTATGCCGGCGGCTGTCAAGAGAGCTGACGGCGCCACTGGGAACGCCGCTTTGCGCCTGCGCTGTGCGGTGCCGACGGGACGAAGACTGGGTCAGCGCGCCGCCGGAGCGTTTCGCGCCGTGGCCCGTGGAACGGGGACTGTGCCGCCGCCGGGGCGGCGTGTGGCAGCTGGCGCTGCCGTACAGCCCGGATAGACCCTTTCCCCTGCCGGAGCTGGTGTGCCTGGCGCGGATCTGCACGGTGGCAGGGGAGGAGCGCGCCGTGTTCTGCTTTGACGACGCCCGAACGCCGGTGGCGCCGGTGTAAAAAAACTAAAATTTAGGACTACCATATTGTTCTTTTTTATGGTATACTCGACAAGTCAGAGATATTTACCGTTTGGGAAAGGGAGGCTTGCCGACATGAAATGTCCCTATTGCGGCTTTAAAGAGAGCAAAGTAGTGGATTCCCGGCCTGCGGACGAGGGGAGCAGTATCCGCCGCCGCCGGGAGTGCTTGCAGTGCGAAAACCGCTTTACCACCTATGAAACGGTGGAGAGCCTGCCCATGGTCGTCATTAAGAAGGACGGCAGCCGCCAGAGCTTTGACCGCAGTAAGATCCTGCGGGGCATTCAGCGCTCCTGTGAAAAGCGGCCCGTGTCCGTGGCGGAGATGGAGCGCATGGCGTCCGAGATCGAGCAGGAGATCCAGAACTCTCTGGAACGGGAAGTCAGCACCGAGCTGATCGGCGCCAAGGTGATGGAGAAGCTCAAGGACGCCGACGAGGTGGCATACGTGCGCTTTGCCTCCGTTTACCGGCAGTTCAAGGATATCAACACCTTTATGGATGAGTTGAACAAGCTGTTGCAGGAAAAATAATATACTGTAAAGCAAATCTGCCTTACAGTATATTTCCCCAGTCGAGCCGCGCCTCTTTTTTTAGAGCGTCTGCGGCGATGGACAGCTCCTGCAGAGAAAGGCGCAGTTCCGTGCGATCTTGCTCCTGCGCCGCAGCTTCGGCACAGCCCAGCGCGGCGGAAAAGGCGTACAGATCGTCGTGGGAGGCGATGAGTCGCTCATACGGTACGGCGCCGTACCAGCTCTCGCGGAGCTTTGAGAGCGATGACAGGACACCTTGCCAGTCGCCGTTTACGGCGCACGCGTCCGCCGCGGCGATCATCTCCTGCCAGCGGTTACTGCGGCTTTGCTGAAAAACACTGACGAAGACCGCCAGCGCCAGCAGGATCGCCAGTGCCAGCAGGGAGAAGCGATGGATCTTCATGCGTTGCCCTCCTTTAGAATACAGGTGGTTTGACCGGTGCCGTCCACGCTGAAGTAAAAGACTTGGCGCGTATTTTCGGCGCCGCTTTGGCGCACGGCGCGTTCCAGCCACGCCCGGTCGTATCCGGCGGCGGTGAGCCGGTCGGTGAGGATGCGCCCGTCGCTGATGAGAACGGAAGGGAACGCCACGTCGTCCTGTACGGCGATCCCCAGTTGCCGGGGCGTGAGAGGACTGTCTTGCGGATAAGGCAGGACGGAGAGCTGACCACCGGTTTCCAGCACGGCGAATTTGACCTGCCGGGGCTGGGTGATGCCCTGTGAGCGCAGTTCCTCCATCAGCTCGTCCATGGTCAGCCGGTTGCGGCGCATGGCGTTTTGCATGATGCGACCGTGGTCGATGATGATCGCCGCACTGCCGCAGATCAGTCGGCGCATACGGACGCTTCGCATACTGGCGTAGCTCAAAAGGGTGGAGAGCGCCAGCAGCGTGATGATTGGCACGATACCGTGGAGCAGCGGTATGCCGAAATCCTGCATGGGTACGGCGGCCAGATCGCTCAGCAGCATAGCCAGCACCAGCTCGATAGGCTCCAGCTCACCCAGTTGGCGCTTACCTGCCAGACGAAGACCCGCGATCAGCAGAAGATACAAGATGGCGGTGCGGAAGATGGCGGTCAGCATGAAAAATACCCCCTTTTGCGGTAGTATGCGCCGCAAGGGAAGTAACTATCAGGGAAATGCGGCAAAAACGCCGTTTTCTATATGCAAACAGTGAAAACGCAGAAAGGGAAAGGAGATTTACAGGTACGCCCTGTCACAAGCGCCAGTGCCCGCGGTGAGCGGGACGACGAGGAGGAGAGAGTATCGAAGATTTCGGCGGAAGCTCTCCCGCGGGATTCGGCCGCGTGACACAGCTGACAAATATGCGGGCAACCGCAAAACAGAGAGGCTGTGACCGAACGGAAAGGCAAATGATCTGCGCGTTTGTCCTTTTGATTGCATGAGTGACATATTACAATCAGGAGGAAACAGGTATATGTGTGGAATTGTAGGATTCGTGGGCAAGCAGAACGCCGCGCCCATTTTGCTGGACGGTCTGCGCCGGCTGGAGTATCGCGGATACGACTCGGCCGGGATCGCCGTATGCGGTGAACAGGGGATCGCCGTTGCCAAATCACGCGGACGGCTCCAAGTGCTCAGCGACGCTACCCGCGGCGGCGCCGATCTGCCCGGCGTGATGGGCATTGGGCATACCCGCTGGGCGACCCACGGCGAGCCCAACGATATCAACGCCCACCCCCATCTGAGCCGCAGCGGCAAGATCGCGGTGGTGCATAACGGTATCATTGAAAACTATATGGAGCTGAAGATCAGCCTGCTGGAAAAGGGCTACACCTTCCGCTCCGAAACGGACACCGAAGTGGTGGCACAGCTTCTGGATTATTATTACGAGGGCTGCGGCGACTTTTTCGAGGCGCTCAACTGTACCCTCAACGCCGTGGACGGTGCCTACGCGCTGGGCATCATCTGCGCCGACTATCCCGACAGGATCTACGCGACCCGGAAAGACGCGCCGCTTCTGCTGGGGTACGGCGAGGGGGAGAACTATCTCGCCTCGGACGTGACCGCCCTGATCCGCTATACGCGTGATATCGTGTATATGGACGACGGCGAAGTGGCGGTCCTCAGCGATAAGGGGATCCGGCTCTATGACAGGATGCTCCGCCCTATGGAGAAGGAGCATCACCACATCGACTGGGAGATCGACGCGGCGGAAAAAGGCGGATACGCCCACTTTATGCTCAAAGAGATCATGGAACAGCCCCGCGCCGTGCGCGAGGCGACCGCCGCCCGGATCCAGGACGGACGGATCGTGTTGAGCGACCTTACCATGACGCCGGAGCAGATCCGCGCCATCCGCAAGCTCTATATCGTGGCGTGCGGTTCCAGCTATCACGTGGGTATGGTGGGTAAGTACAATCTGGAGCGGTTGCTGCGGCGCAACGTTGAGGTGTGCCTGGCGTCCGAGTTCCGGTACAGCGACCCCATTGTGGGCGAGGGCGATCTGGTGATCATCATCAGCCAGTCCGGCGAGACACTGGACACCATGGCGGCGCTTCGCGAGGCGAAAAAACGGGGCGCACGGATCCTCTCCATCGTCAACGTGGTGGGTTCTTCCATCGCACGGGAGAGCCATGACGTGCTCTATACCTGGGCAGGTCCGGAGATCGCCGTGGCGACGACCAAGGCGTACAGCACCCAGATGGCGGTTTTGAACCTGCTGGGACTGTATTTCGGCGACGTGATGGGTACGGTGGATTATGAGACCTATGAAAACGCCGTCAAGGGGATTCTGGCGCTGCCGGAGCAGATGGAGACCATTCTGGGTAAGAAGGATCAGATCCGGGAGATGGCGAAGCTCTGCGTGGATCATGACGACGTGTTCTTTATCGGGCGCAATCTGGACTATGCCCTGTCGCTGGAAGGCAGTTTAAAGCTGAAGGAGATCAGCTATATCCACTCCGAGGCGTACGCTTCCGGCGAGCTCAAGCACGGCACGATCTCCCTTATTGAGGAGGGGACGCCGGTAATCGCGCTGGGAACTTACGCGCCGCTGTTTGACAAGGCGATGAGCAACGTGGTGGAGGTACAGGCACGGGGCGCCAAGCTGATCGCCCTGACCACCGACAGCCACGCCGCCGCTATGGCGGAACGGGTAGACGCGGTGATCTCCATTCCCGACACGGAGGCGATGCTCCTGCCCCAGTTGGGCGTGGTGCCGCTGCAGATGCTGGCATACTACATCGCGCTGGAGCGCGGCTGTGACATCGATAAACCCCGGAACCTTGCCAAGAGCGTCACGGTGGAGTAAAAACGGTATGATAAAAAGAAGCGACCGCTATGGGCGGTCGCTTCTTTGGAGACTGTCAAAAAACGGCTCTGCCG
>DBWU01000076.1:0-174 GCA_002309395.1 Oscillospiraceae bacterium UBA1230 | reverse complement strand
CTCTGCGAGGCTTTTTTGACACGCTGGCAAAGAAGCGACCGCTGTATGCGGCCGCTTCTTTGCGCGAACGGGTCAATGGCAGGATTCACAGTGGACGCCGGGGGAGAGAAGGTCGGCGTCATAGGGGATGCCGTTTTTTTCATAGTAGTCGCGCAGGGCGGCTTTCACCGCCTC
>DBWU01000043.1:9134-9791 GCA_002309395.1 Oscillospiraceae bacterium UBA1230 | reverse complement strand
AACGGCAAGGGCAGTTACGTGGCGGCACTGGCGGTGAATTTCCTGTTTCGCAAAATATCCTCCCACTGGACGGTGGAGCTGGACGGCGTGGCGACGGAGGGCGATTACGCGCTGGTGGCGGTGTGCAACGGCCGCTATTACGGCGGCGGCTTCATGCCGGTGGCGCAGGCGCGGATGGACGACGGCGTATTGGAAACGCTGATCGTGAAAAAAGTCTCCCGCGCGGCGTTTTTGCAGTTCGTCGGCCCTTACTCCAAGGGCAACTGGCGGCAGTTCCCCCAATACGCCTCCTGCCATACGCCCAAAACGGTGCGGATCCGCTCCGACCGGTGCGACATCGTCACCTGTCTTGACGGCGAATGTGTCACCTCCGACGACGTGACCATCCGTTTGAGTGACCGTCCCGTGCGGTTTTTCGGGCCCGCCGGATGCGACTGCAACGCCACGGCGCGGGCGTGATTTTTACCAATTTGTGAATTTTTATCTTTTTGCGTTTTTCCCCTTGCAAATCTGGCATATTGTGGTATCATAATCAGCGTTAGCACTCCTGTGGATTGAGTGCTAACGCTGAGACCGTTTTGTAATAAACATATAAGGAGGAACTGTTATGAAACTGACACCGCTTGCAGACCGCGTCGTGCTGAAGATGACCGAGGC
>DBWU01000043.1:8834-8969 GCA_002309395.1 Oscillospiraceae bacterium UBA1230 | reverse complement strand
CGACATTCTCGCCATCGTGGAATAAGGCGACGTACCGTATTATTTTCTCTGAATTGGGAGGTTTATGATTATGGCTAAAATCATCAAGCGGGGCGAGGACGCCCGCAAAGCACTGGAAGCCGGCGTCAATCAGCT
>DBWU01000043.1:4654-8749 GCA_002309395.1 Oscillospiraceae bacterium UBA1230 | reverse complement strand
CTGGAAGACGGTTTCGAAAACATGGGCGCTCAGATAGTCAAGGAAGTTGCTTCCAAGACCAACGACGTCGCCGGTGACGGCACCACCACCGCTACGTTGCTGGCGCAGGCGATGGTGCGTGAGGGTCTGAAGAATCTGGCGGCAGGCGCCAATCCCATCGTGATGAAGAAGGGTATCGCCAAGGCGGTGGACGCCGCGGTGGCGGCGATCCACGCCCAGAGCAAGCCGGTCAGCGGCACCAGCGATATTACCCGGGTAGGTACCGTCTCCTCCGGCGACGAGACCATCGGCAAGCTGATCGCCGAGGCGATGGAGAAGGTCAGCGCCGACGGCGTGATCACCATCGAGGAGTCCAAGACCGCCGAAACGTACAGCGAGGTGGTAGAGGGCATGATGTTCGACCGGGGCTACGTCACGCCCTACATGGTCACCGACACCGAGAAGATGGAAGCGGTCATTGACGATGCATATATCCTCATCACCGATAAGAAGATCTCTGTGATCAGCGACATTCTGCCCCTGCTGGAGCAGTTGGTGCAGTCCGGCAAGAAGCTCTTTATCATCGCCGAGGACGTGGAGGGCGAGGCGCTGAGCACGCTGATCGTCAACCGTCTGCGCGGCACGCTGAACGTGGTGTGCGTCAAGGCGCCCGGCTTCGGCGATCGCCGCAAGGAGATGCTGCAGGATATNNTCGCCATCCTCACCGGCGGTCAGGTCGTCAGCGAGGAGCTGGGGTATGAGCTGAAGAACGCCGACGTGAGCATGTTGGGCCGCGCCCGTCAGGTCAAGGTCACCAAGGAGAACACCATCATCGTGGACGGCGCCGGCGACAGTCAGGCGATCCGCGACCGCGTGGCGCAGATCCGCGCCCAGATCGGTGTGACCACCTCCGAGTACGACAAGGAGAAGCTGCAGGAGCGTCTTGCCAAGATGTCCGGCGGTGTGGCGGTCATCAAGGTGGGCGCCGCCACCGAGACCGAGATGAAGGAGAAGAAGCTCCGCATCGAGGACGCCCTCAACGCCACCAAGGCGGCTGTGGAAGAGGGTATCGTCGCCGGCGGCGGCACCATCTACGTCAACGCCATTCCTGCCGTTGCCGCGCTGCTTGAGAGCGTGGAGGGCGATGAGAAGACCGGCGTGCAGATCGTAGCCAAGGCGCTGGAGGAGCCGATCCGCCAGATCGCCGCCAACGCGGGTCTGGACGGCTCCGTGATCCTGGAGAAGGTCAAATCCTCCGGCAAGACCGGCTACGGCTTTGACGCCTACAAGGAAACGTATTGCGACATGATCGGCGCCGGCATCGTGGATCCCGCCAAGGTGACCCGCTGTGCGCTGGAGAACGCCGCTTCCGTTTCCGGCATGGTGCTGACCACCGAATCGCTGGTCGCCGATAAGCCGGAGCCTCCGGCACCGGCACCCGCTCCCGGCATGGGCGACATGGGCGGCATGTATTAAGAAACCGCCAATAGCACGATAGAGGACCCGGCGCTGTATGCGCCGGGTCCTCTTTGTGTGGAAAAGGGCGGCTTTTCGCAAAAGATAGAAAAAACATCCGTTCCCTTGTTGAAGCGGACGGAAAAGTGTGGTATAATCAATCGTTATTATGGACAGGTATCCTCTTTTGTGGAAGGGGCGATGACAATGAACAAGCGGCTGGCGCGGATCCTGCGCACCAACGCGGCGCTCTATACCCTGTGTCTGGCGGCGTTTGTGGCGGCGGCGGCGCTGATGCGGCAGTTCACGCTGGCGCTGGGCGAGGCGGCGGTCATGGTGCTGGTGATCCTGGTGAGCCGTCAGCGGAGCAAAAGCACCCAGCAGAGCATGCGGCAGTATCTTGAGCGCATCACCGGCGGTATGGATTCGGCGCGCTCCAGCAATATGCTGTACGCGCCGCTGCCTATGATGGTTTTTGACGCCGGAACGGATGAGGTCGTTTGGGCGAACGATCTGTTTTTGCAGTTGGCCGGACAGCGTGACGGCGTGTTTGAAAGCCGTGTGGAACAGGTGATCCCGTCCTTCAACCGCCGCTGGCTGGACGAGGGAAAACGGGAAAGCGGCGAGCTGGTATCGTGGAACCATCGGCTTTACCGGGTATTCGGCAGTTTGAGCTACCCGGAGGACGGGCAGGGCGACGGATTGATGGCGACCACCTATTGGATGGACGTGACGGAGCTGGAACAGCTTCGCACCTCGCTGGAGCTGACGCGCCCGGTACTGGCGATCTTAATGGTGGATAACTACGAAGAGCTGATGAAAGCCTGCCCGGAGAGCAAGCGCTCGGCGGTGCTGGCGGCACTGGAGGAGCGGCTGAACGCCTGGGCGGATACCGCCGGCGGACTGCTGTTGGGGTACGATCGGGACAGGTACCTGTTTTTGTTCGAGGAGCGGAGCTATGCCACTTTTGCCGAACAGCGGTTCAGCATACTCGAAACGGTGCGCGAGGTGATCGCCGGCGAAGGCGTATCCGCCACGCTGTCCATCGGGATCGGACGCGACGCGGACGGGTTTGAGGCGCTTTTCAAAAACGCGTCCATGGCGCTGGAGATGGCGCTCTCCCGCGGCGGCGATCAGGCGGTAGTGAAGGACCGGATGAACTTCGAGTTCTACGGCGGCCGCGCCAAGGCAACGGAAAAGCGCACCAAGGTCAAATCACGGGTGATGGCAAACGCGCTGGGCGAGCTGATCGACGAGGCGCGGCAGGTATACGTGATGGGGCACAGCTACGCCGACATGGATTCGCTGGGCGCGGCGGCAGGTATCTGCTGTATCGCCCGTAAGCGGGGCAAACGGGCGCAGATCGTGATGGACACGGAGAATAACGCCGTGCATCCCATGCTCCGGCGCTTGCAGGAACTGCCGGAATACGCCGGAGTGTTCATCCCCGGCAGCGAGGCGTTTTTGCGCGTTCAGCCGGACAGTCTGCTGGTGGTGGTGGATACCAACCGACCCGGCAGCGTGGAGTCGGAGGAGCTGCTGGAGACCTGCAACCGGGTGGCGGTGATCGACCATCATCGCCGCGGCAGCAGTTACATAGAGAAGATGGCGCTGAACTATCACGAGCCGTACGCATCCTCCGCCTGCGAGCTGGTCACGGAGCTGCTGCAGTATCTGGTGGAGCCGACGGATCTCCTCCACACGGAGGCGGAGGCGCTGCTGGCAGGGATCGTGCTGGATACCAAGAACTTCACCAACCGTACCGGCGGCAGGACCTTTGAAGCGGCGGCGTATCTGCGCCGCGCCGGCGCCGACACGCAGGACGTACAGCGGATCTTCCAGAGCGATCTTCAGTCCATGATCACCCGGTACGCCATTATCCGCCGGGCGGAGCTCTACCGTGACGATCTGGCGATCGCGGCGCTGGACGAGGAATACGACCGGGTCACCGCCGCCAAGGCGGCGGACGAGCTGTTGACGCTCAAGGGCGTGCAGGCTTCGTTCGTGCTGTATAAGAAGGGGAACGGCGTGTATATTTCCGCCCGTTCTCTGGGCGAGGTGAACGTGCAGGTGATCGTAGAGGCGCTGGGCGGCGGCGGAAACTCCACCACCGCAGGCGGCGAGGTACAGGATACCACGGTGGAGCAGGTAAAAACCCGTTTGATCGAAGCCATTGACGGCTATTTTGCATGATGATTTTATGAAAGGGGCGTTAAGCCGATGAAAGTGATTTTAAAACAGGACGTAAAAGGGAAAGGCAAAAAGGGACAGATGGTGGAGGTGGCGGAAGGATACGCCCGGAATTTCCTGCTGCCCAAGGATCTGGCGATCCCTGCCACGGCGGACGCCATGAACACCATGCGCCTGCAGGAGAAGGCGCGTCAGCGCGCCGAGGCGGAGGCAAAAGCCGCCGCGCAGACCGCCGCGGAAAAGCTTAAGGAGTGCCAGGTCAAGATCCCTGCCAAGGGCGGCGAGGGCGGCAAGCTGTTCGGCGCCGTGACCACCAAGGAGATCTCCGCCGCCCTGCTGGAGCAGTACGGCGTGGAGATCGACAGCAAGAAGCTGGTGCTGGAGGAGCCGATCAAGGCCTTCGGCAGCTATCAGATCAAAGCCAAGCTGGGTTATGAGATCAGCGGCACGGTCTACGTGCTGGTGACGGAG
>DBWU01000043.1:4079-4582 GCA_002309395.1 Oscillospiraceae bacterium UBA1230 | reverse complement strand
CAGGCGGTGCTGGGTTCCATGCTCATTGACGCCGACTGCGTTAAGGACGTAATGGACAAGCTCCGGCCGGAGGATTTTTATCTCCGGCAGAACCGGGAAATCTTTGAAACGATCTATACCATGTTCGTGTATTCCAAACCCATCGACGGCGTGACGGTGGCGGGCGAGATGGAGAAGGCGGGCTTGAGCAACGAGAATACCCGCGCCTATCTCCTGCAGCTGATGGAGGTGACGCCTACCGCCGCCAACGTGCTCGAATACGTTCGCATGGTGCGGGATAAATCACTTTTGCGCGAGCTTGCCACCGCCGCAGCGGAGGTCACCGCCATGGTGCAGGAGGGCACCGGCGCCGCGGGCGACGTGCTGGAGCGCGCCGAGCAGAAGATCTATGCCGTGCGCCGGGGCAGGAACGCCCAGAACATGGTGAGCATCGGCGTGGTATTGCAGGACGTGATGGACCGCCTGGCGGAGCTAACTGCCAACGGCGGCAAGACGCTGCCGGG
>DBWU01000043.1:0-3973 GCA_002309395.1 Oscillospiraceae bacterium UBA1230 | reverse complement strand
ACGGTGGCGATCTTCTCGCTGGAAATGTCCAAGGAGCAGTTGGTCACCCGGCTGATCGCCGGTGAGGGACTGGTGGAGAACAGCCGCCTGACCACCGGAAATCTTCGCGAGAGCGACTGGCAGAGGATCGCAGAGGCGGCGTCCGCGTTGAGCCGAACCGATATCCGCATTGACGACAATCCGCTTCTGACTGTGGCGGATATGAGCGCCAAGTGCCGGCGGCTGGATAATTTGGGGCTGGTGGTCATCGACTATCTCCAGTTGATGACCGGCGCCGGCGGCAAGAGTTACAGCGGTGAAAACCGCCAGCAGGCGGTGTCGGATATGTCCCGTATGCTCAAGATCATGGCAAAGGAACTCAACGTGCCGGTGATCTGTTTGAGCCAGCTCAGCCGCGCCAATGAAAAGCGGGAGGATAAGCGCCCCATGCTGTCCGACCTGCGCGAGTCCGGCGCCATCGAGCAGGACGCGGATATCGTCATGTTCCTCTATCGGGAGGACTACTACAACGAGGAATCGGAAAAACGGAATATCGCCGAGTGCATCGTGTCGAAAAATCGCCACGGGGAAACGGGCAAGGTGGAACTGCGCTGGATGCCGGAGTACACCGCCTTTGAAACGCTGGAAACGCGCTATAACGATTGACGGGCGGTAAGGAGCAACCATGGATCTGACCGGCTGGATGGAACAATGGAATATGTTTCCCGCGCCGGGCGGCACCATTTTGTGCGCCGTGTCCGGCGGACGGGACTCCCTGTGCCTGCTGCACTATCTCAACGCGCTCTCAAAGAGCCGCCCCTTTCAGGTGGCGGCGGCGCATCTGAACCACGGGATGCGCCCTACGGCGGAGCGTGACGAGGCGTTCGTCCGGCAGTTTTGCCGGCAGTACGGCATCCCTCTCTACGTGGAGCGCGTGCAGGTCTATGAAGACGCCGCGGCGCGAAAACTGAGCGTGGAGGAAACGGGGCGGCAGGCGCGGTATGACTTTTTGGAGCGGACAGCCGACGCCGTTGGCGCCGAGCGGATCGCCACCGCCCATCATCAGGACGATCAGGCGGAAACGGTGCTGCTTCACTTGTTGCGCGGCACCGGGCTGGAAGGTCTGGGCGGCATTCCGCCGGTACGAGGCAGATTGATCCGACCTCTTTTACAAACGCCGCGCCGTGAGATCGAGGCGTATCTGGCGGAGCTGGGGCAGCCTTACGTGGAGGACGAGACCAACGAAGATCTCCACTATGCCCGAAACCGACTGCGCCGCGTGATTTGGCCGGAGCTGGAGATGCTCCACGGCGGCGCTCGGGAGAATATCGCCCGCACGGCTCAAATCGCACGGCAGGAGAGCGCCTATTTGAACGGGCTGGCACAGGCGTATCTGCCCCGGCAGGGGGGCGCCCTGCCGTGCAGGGAACTGCTGGCGGCGCCGCCGGTACTGCGCCGCCGTGCGCTGATGCTGTTTTTGGAGCAGGCATGCTGCGGCAGAAAAGATCTGGGATACAGCCACCTGGAGGCGCTGGAGCGCCTGTGCGCCGGCGGCGGCGTGTTGGACCTGCCGGGCGGCGCCGTGGCGGTGTGCCGGGACGGGATGCTGCGCCTGACGCGCCGGAAACAACCGGCGCCGGAGCAGGCGCTCACGCCGGGGCAGCCGCTCCAATGGGGCGGTTACACGGTGGAGCTGGCGGACGCGGCGGCGGAAGCGCCGTACACCGCGGTGCTGGCGCCGGATGACCGGGTGACGGTGCGCGCATGGCGCCGCGGCGACGGTTTGACGCTGCCCGGCGGACGCGGACGGCGCAGTTTAAAGCGGCTTATGCAGGAATACGGAATTCCGCCGGAGGCGCGGGAGAGGATACCGGTGGTATGCCTCAACGGATGCGCGGCGGCGGTGGCAGGGATCGGTGTGGATCAGGCGTTTTTGCCGCCCCGTCAGGGCAGGACGATACAAATCATCATAAAAGAGAGGAACGAGAGTGACCAATGAGCATGGAAAAGAGAATGGAAGAGGATATTTTGAAGGTGCTTCTGACGGAGGAGGAGATCCGCGGCAGAGTGAAGGAGATGGGCAAGGAACTGCGCCGCCGGTTTGACGGGCGCCGCCCCATGTTCGTGGGCGTACTCAACGGCTGCTTTATGTTTATGGCGGATCTGGTGCGCGCTACCGATCTGATGGGTGAGATGGAGTTTATCGGCGTGTCGTCCTACCACAACGCCACCAGCTCCAGCGGCGTGGTGCAGATCACCCGGGATCTCCAGCGCGACATCACCGGGCGCGACATCATCGTGGTGGAGGACATTCTGGATTCCGGCAACACGCTGGCGTTTCTGGTACAGTATCTGAAGACCAAAGGGGCGGCATCCATTACCATCGTGACGCTGCTGGACAAGCCGTCCCGGCGGCAGAAGGATATCTACGCCGATCTTTCCGGCTTCGAGGTGCCGGATGAATTTGTGGTGGGCTACGGTCTGGACTACGCCCAGTATTATCGCAATCTGCCGTATATCGGCGTTTTGAAGCCGGAGGTATACAGGGCGTAGCGGTTGCATACGCTTGTACGAGTGAGGGATCTTATATGGAAGAAAAACGGACCTATCAAGGCAAACGGATCGCCGAAGGCGCAGAGGCGGACAGTGAGGGAAAAAGCCGTATCCCCGGCAGACGGGTGGAGAAGCGCAAAGGCAACTTCTTCAAGGATTACGGCTACCTTTTCATCACCGCCGCGGCGGTGATCCTGGTCTTTCGCGTGATTTTGCAGCTGGCGTTCGTGCCCTCGGCGTCCATGGAGAACACCATTCCCACGGAATCGCTGCTGATCTCCTGGCAGCTTCCTTATCTGGTGTCGGATCCGATGCCCCGGCACGGCGACGTGGTCACCTTCTGGAGCGATGAGAAGGGGAAGCTGCTGGTCAAGCGCGTGATCGGTCTGCCGGGCGACCAGATCGCCATCTACGACGGCACGGTGTATCGCAACGGGGAACGGCTGGATGAGCCGTATCTCAAGAGCACGTTCAGTACCGGCAGTTATAACGACATGATCTATACGGTGCCGGAAGGTCACCTCTTTTTCATGGGCGACAATCGCGGCAATTCCGACGACAGCCGCCTGTGGCGCGAGCCGTTCATCTCCGTGGAGAAGGTACACGCACGGGTGCTGGTCTGTATTCCGCTGCGCGCGGTGGTGGAATGGGGACGCGGCGATTCGGCGAAGCCCTTCAAGCTGTATCTGCCGATTTTCGGGGAGATACACACGATCTCTTCATAAGGGGGAAGAAACTTGACGGAGAAAAAACGGTTCGGTGGCGGCTGGATATGGCTGGCGCTGTTGGCGGCGGTCATGGCGCTGTACTTGATCTCCGGTCTGCAAAAAAAAGACAGCATCCCCTATTCGGAGCTGAAGGAGCTGTTTGCACAGGAGCAGATAACGGAGTTTACCGTGAAGGATACCCGTTTGGACGCCAAACTGCGGGACGGAACCACGGTGACCTGCGATCTCTATGATTTCGCCGTTTTCTATCAGGATCTTAACGACGTGGTGGTACGCCAGGCATCGGACGGGATCATCACCCGATACGACTATTATGCCGATCACTCTACCAACTGGCTGCAGCTCCTGCTGCCCTACGTGCTGGCGGGACTCGGCTTTATTTTGCTGTTGAGCTTTATTCGCAGTATCGGCATGAACGGCGCCGCCGGAAACGACAAAATGTCCCATTTCGGCGAGGCGCGGATCCAGGATCTTCCCGGCGGCAAAAACCGCACCCGATTCAAGGACGTGGCAGGCGCCGACGAGGAGAAGGAGGAGCTGGAGGAGATCGTTTCGTTTTTGCGTGACCCGGAGAGGTTTCTGGCGCTGGGCGCCCGGATCCCCAAGGGGATACTGCTGGTAGGACCTCCGGGCACCGGCAAAACGCTGTTGGCAAAAGCCGTGGCAGGCGAGGCGGACGTTTCGTTTCTGTCCATCTCCGGCTCCGATTTTGT
>DBWU01000009.1:13643-31186 GCA_002309395.1 Oscillospiraceae bacterium UBA1230 | reverse complement strand
TTTTTCTCCGTGTCGATGTTCTCCTCCCGGTGTGCCGACAGCAGGATATACCTCTTCTTGCCAAGTCCCAGCCGGGCATGGATATCGGAGGCGAGGATCTTATCCAGATTCTTATGGAGCACCTCCGCCATGGGACTGCCGGTAACGTACGTCCGCTCCCTGGGCAATCCGCACTCCGCCAGATAGCGGCGTGCGTGCTCGGAATACGCCAGGTTCACGTCGGAAATAATATCCACGATGCGGCGGTTGGTCTCCTCCGGCAGACACTCGTCCTTACAGCGGTTGCCAGCCTCCATATGGAAAACCGGGATATGCAGGCGCTTCGCGCCGATCACGCTCAGGCAGGAGTTGGTATCGCCCAGTACCAGCACGCCGTCGGGTCGAAGCTCACACATCAGCTCATAGCTCCGGGCGATGATATTGCCCATGGTCTGCCCCAGATTGCTCCCCACGGCGTCCAGATAGACCTCCGGCTCGTCCAGCGCCAGATCGCGGAAGAAGATGCCGTTGAGGGTATAGTCGTAATTCTGCCCCGTGTGGGCGAGGATGGTGTCAAAATAGCGTCGGCACTTTTTGATGACCTCGGACAGCCGGATGATCTCCGGCCGCGTTCCCACGATGATCAGCAGTTTCAGCTTGCCGTTATTTTTCCACGTCGCACCGCTCATATCTCATTCCTCCACTTTCTCGAAAAAAGTATCCGGATGGCTCGGGTCAAACACCTCGTTTGCCCACATCAGCGTTACCAGATCCTCCGTTTGGCTCAGATTAATGATGTTGTGGGTATAACCCGGCAGCATATGTACCGCCTGGATCTTCTCACCGCTGACCGGGAACTCCAGCACCTCGTCGGTGCCGATCTTGCGCTGCCGGATCAGTCCGCAGCCGGACACCACGATGAAAAACTCCCACTTGCCGTTGTGCCAGTGCTGCCCCTTGGTGATGCCGGGTTTGGAGATATTCACGCTGAACTGCCCGTGATCGGCGGTTTTCAGCAGCTCCGTAAAGCTCCCCCGTTCATCGGTGTTCATCTTCAGATCAAAGGCGACCTTCTCCGGCGGAAGGTAGGAAAGATACATGGAATAGAGCTTCTTTTCAAAGGAATCCGGCGCAAGGCGCGGCATCATCAGCGTTTTCGGCTGATCGTGGAAGGTGTGGAGGCAATCCACAATATATCCCAGCGTGACCTTGTGGGTCGCCGGCACCCAGCAGTAACGCCCGTCTTCACGAAGGACCGCGTCGGTCCCGTCAAATTCACAGTGCTGCTCTCCGCCCTCCAGCGCGTTGAACATCTCCTGCACCAGATCGTCGATGAACAAAAGCTCCAGCTCCACGGAGGGATCGTTCACCGTGATGGGCAGATCGTGGGCGATGTTATAGCAAAACGTACCCACGGCGCTGTTGTAGTTGGGGCGCACCCACTTGCCCGCCAGATTGGGGAAGCGGTAGACCAGCACCCGGGCGCCCGTCTGCCGCCCGTAGTCGAAAAACAGTTCCTCCCCGGCTTTTTTGGACAGTCCGTATTCACTGGTGCCGAACCGCCCTGCCAGCGTCGCCTGTACGGAGGAGGAGAGCATCACCGGGCATGTGTTGCCGCAGCGGCGCAGCGTTTCCAGCAGCGTGGAGGAAAAGCCGAAGTTCCCGGCGCGGAATTCCGCCGGATCCTTGGGGCGGTTCACCCCTGCCAGATGGAACACGAAGTCCGCCCGGGCGCAGTAATCCTCCAGCTCCTCCGGCGCGGAATCCAGATCGTACTCGTAGATCTCCTCCACGCAAAGCGCCGGACGGGTACGGTCTTTCCCGTCCCGCAGATTTTTTAAATTCTCTACCAGATTGCGCCCTACGAACCCCTTGGCGCCGGTGACCAGTATCTTCATCTCGTTCCCTCTTCCAGCGCCCGGCGCACGTACTCCGTGGTCAGCAGTTTTTTCACCGTGCCGTCCACGTCCAGCCGGATGGTATTGTGGCTGGTATACGCCTCATCCGCCATGGTGCGTACCTGTCCGTTAACGAAGAATTTATCGTAGTTCAGATCGCGGTTATCCGCCATCACCCGGTAATAATCCCCCATATCCACGGCGCGGAGCCGCTCCTCCTGGGTCATCAGCGTCTCATACAGCTTCTCGCCGTGTCGTGTGCCGATGATCCGCGTGCCGGTGTCGCCGAAGAGGCGCTGTACCGCGCTGGCAAGATCGCCGATGGTGGACGCGTCCGCCTTCTGGATAAAGAGATCGCCCGGCTCGGCGTGTTCAAAGGCGAAGCGCACCAGATCCACCGCCTCGTCCAGATTCATCAAAAACCGGGTCATCTCCGGGTTGGTGATGGTGATGGGATCGCCGGCGCGGATCTGATCGATAAAGAGGGGGATCACACTGCCCCGGGAACACATCACGTTTCCGTACCGGGTGCAGCAGATCACCGTGCCGCCGCGTTCCGCCGCCACACGGGCGTTGGCGTAGATCACGTGCTCCATCATGGCCTTGGAAATGCCCATGGCGTTGATGGGATACGCCGCCTTGTCGGTGGACAGGCACACCACCCGCTTCACCCCGGCGGCTACCGCCGCGTGGAGCACGTTATCCGTACCCTCCACGTTGGTCTTGACCGCCTGCATGGGGAAAAACTCGCACGAGGGCACCTGTTTGAGCGCCGCGGCATGGAAGATATAGTCCACGCCCGGCATGGCATCCGCCACGGAACGGGGGTCCCGTACGTCGCCCACGTAGAATTTCACCTTACCGGCATAATCGGGGTATTTCGCCTGTAATTCATGGCGCATATCGTCCTGTTTCTTTTCATCTCTGGAAAAGATACGGATCTGTCCGATCTCGCCGGTGAGAAAATGCTTCAAAACCGTGTTGCCGAAGCTGCCGGTACCGCCGGTGATCAGCAGCGTCGCGCCTGATAGCGTAGTATTCACGTCTCGTTCCTCCTTACCGTGTACGTCCTGTTCTCTCTATCATCATTATACCGTACGGTTCGCCGTATGCAAGACGGCTTTTCGCTGTGCGGAAAGCGGCGTAACACCCGCGCCCGGGATCAGTTGCCGCCGTAACTTTTATACCACTGTGCAAACGCCCGCAAACCGTCCCGGATGCCGATCCTGGGCGTAAACCCGTAGTCCCGCTCCAGTGCGGCGGAATCGGCATAGGTCACGGGTACGTCTCCCGGCTGCATCCCCACCAGGGCGCGGTGACCCTCGAAATCGTAGTCCGCCGGAAGCACACCGGCACGGACAAGCTCTTCCTGCAAAACCGTTACGAACCGGAGCAGCTCCTCTGGCTGACCGCCGCCGATATTATACACCGCATAGGGAGGAACCGGCAACCCGTCTTCGCCCACCGCTTTTTCCGGCGCTCCCTGCATGACCCGGTATACGCCTTCCACGATGTCGTCGATATAGGTAAAATCCCGTTTCATATCGCCGTAGTTGAAAATCTGGATGGTCTGTCCGGCGACCAGGCGTTTTGTGGCGGAATAGTAGAACATATCCGGCCTTCCGGCAGGTCCGTAAACCGTGAAAAAGCGCAGCCCGGTGGAGGGGATATCGTAGAGCTTGCTGTACGCGTGCGCCAGCAGTTCATTGCTTTTTTTCGTCGCCGCGTAGAGCGACACCGGGTTGTCCACCTTATCGTCGGTAGAAAACGGCACCTTGCGGTTGCCGCCGTACACCGAAGAAGAGGAGGCATACACGAGATGCTCCACCGGGTGGTGTCTGCACGCTTCCAGAACGTTGTAAAACCCGATGATATTGGATTCGATATATACGTCCGGGTGGTCGATACTGTACCGAACACCCGCCTGGGCGGCGAGATTTACCACCACGTCAAAGCGATAGGTGTCAAACAGCTCGTCCAACAGTTTTTTATCGCCGATCGAGCCGCGCACGAAAACGTGCTTCACCGGGGAGCGTTCCGCCGCCTGTTCCATCTGCCGAAGCCGCCATTCCTTCAATCCGACTTCATAGTAATCGTTCATGTTGTCCAGCGAAACGATAACGCCGCCTGAAAGCTCTTTGAGCAGCCGCATCACCAGATTGGCTCCGATAAAACCGGGCGCCCCGGTGATGAGGATCGCCTTTCCGTTCAGATCAATTTTCTTTTTCATGTACTCTCCCCATCCATAGTAAGTAAGATGCTGTGTCTGCCTGCTTTGCCGCAGCCGCGGCATTTCGCGCCGGGGCGGCAGTGATCTCACGCTTCCGGCTCAATGGCGCCGTCCCGGTTTTTCCTGTATCTTGCCTTGCACGCCGGGCAGGATAGATCCGCGCCCAGCTTTACTCCGCACTTGCAGACGTATGAGTAGAATTTCGCCGGATTTCCCACCACCATCGTATAGGCGGGAACCGTTTTTGTGACCACACTGCCGGCGCCGATAAAGGCATACTCTTCCACGTCGTGGCCGCAGACGATGGTGGCGTTGGCGCCGATGGTCGCGCCTTTTTTGATCAACGTCCGCTTAAACTCGTTTTTCCGTTCAATAAAGCTCCGGGGATTGGCAACGTTCGTGAATACGCAGTTAGGACCCAGAAACACGTCGTCTTCACAAATGATGCCCGTATAGAGCGCCACGTTGTTTTTGACCTTGACGTTATTCCCCAGCACCACGCCTGTTTCGATAAACGCGTGTTCACCAATGTTGCAGTTTTCTCCGATCTCAACGCCTTTCATGATATGGCACCAATGCCAGACCCGCGTACCGTCGCCTATTTTTGCCCCTTCATCCACAACGGCGGCAGGATGGATAAATTTCTCAGCCATGGAGCGCCTCCTTGAGTACCTGAATAATATAGCTGCGCTCCTCATCGTACAGCTCCGGGAATACGGGGATCGCAAACGTGGTCTTGCTCAGTTCTTCCGTAACAGGCAGATCCCCCTCGCGGTAACCAAGCTGTGCAAAAGCGCCCTGTAAGTGCAGAGGGACAGGATAGTACGTTCCACAGGACACACCTTTTTGTTTCAGTTTTTCCATGACGGCCTGTGCGCCGGGATGCTTCAAGGCGTAGATATAGTAAGAATGCTCACTGTCCTTCGCCTCCGCCGGCGTTGTATACTCCGTACCCTGCAACGCGGCGTTATAAAGCGCGGCATTCTTCCTTCGCCCCTGAATAAACTCGTCCAGATGCGTCAGCTTTTTCCGGAGGATGGCCGCCTGGATCGCATCAAGCCGTGAGTTATACCCGATCAGATAGTTATAGTATTTGCTCTCTCCGTCCGGCATGTTCTCCGGAAACGGCATATTCTTCTGTGCGTATTCCCGTTTGAGCGTCCACAGTCCGTCCTTCCCGGAACCGTGGACCTTCAGGGATCGGCACGCTCTTGCAACGGCCTCATCATCGGTCAGCACCATGCCGCCGTCGCCGTCACAACCCAAATTCTTTGTGGGGAAAAACGAAAAACAGGAAACGTCTCCCAACGTATTCCGCCGCTCGCCCCGATAGGTTGTCCCCGTCGATTGCGCGCAATCCGCCACCAGATATAGCCCGTGCTTTTTGCAGATCCGGCGCAGTGCGTCCATATCGCAACTCTGCCCGTAAAAATGCACCGGCAAAATCGCCTTCGTGCGCGGTGTGATGGCAGCTTCGGCAAGCGCGGGATCCATGCAATACGTATCCGCGCAAACATCGACGAAAACGGGGGTCGCCCCCACCGCCGCAATACTTTCAGCCGTGGCAAAGAACGTCCAGGAAACTGTGATCACCTCATCGCCCTTCCCAATGCCCAACGCACGAAGCGCGAGAACAAGCGCGTCTGTCCCGTTGCCGCAGGAAATGCCGTATTTCGCGCCCTCATACGCCGCGAACTCCTCTTCAAAAGCGGCGACCTCCGCTCCGCCGATGTATCCGCCGCTGCGAAGAACGCCCAGCGCCGCTTCCTCGTATTCCTTCGCGTGTACTTCATGCTGGCGCTGAATATTCATCAGTGAAATGTCCATCCTGTGTTTTCTCCTTTTACAAGCTGCCTTCCCCGAATATACCGGTAAGGTCTACCGAGGCAAAATCGGCAAGAGGTAATTTGACCGGTTCCCCCGTCAACTGACTTTTATAAATCGCCAGCACCATTTCCAGCGCATTTCTGCCGCCAAGCGCATCAACGTACGGCTGGCGGTCGGTCCTGATTGCTTCGATCATATCGGCGAAAAGGCTGGTGTGACCGTTTCCGTACACGTTGCTGGTGGCTTCCCGCAGTCCCGCCTTCTCCTGATCTTCCTGCACGGAGTCGGCAAACTCCCACACGTCAATATTGTTGCAGGACGTTCCTCCCAGCTTGACCGTACCCGTCTGCCCAAACAGATAGAGCGTCTCTTCCAGATTCTTCGGAAAGACGTTTACCGTACCCTCGATCGTCCCGATGGCTCCGTTTTTGAACTTCACCACCGCCATGCCGATATCCTCACACTGAAGGTACGGATGATACTGCTGACGGGTGGCTCCGTAGACCTCCTCCACGCCATCCCCCATCATCCACCGGAGCAGATCGATGCCGTGAATACACTGGTTCATCAGCGCGCCGCCGTCAGACGCCCACTTGCCACGCCACGGCGCCTGCTCGTAATACGCCCGGTTCCTGTTCCAGCGAACGTGGACGGACCCGTGAGAGATCTTTCCGAATCTGCCGCTCTCAACGGCGTGACGCATCTCCTGAACGGCAATATTAAAACGGTTTTGGTGGCACGCCGATACTTTGACGCCTTTTTCCGCCGATCGCCGGATGATCTCATCCGCGTCGCGCAGACTCATAGCGATCGGCTTTTCAATGATCACGTGGATCCCCCGGTCAATGCAATCGAGCGCGATCCGGGCATGAGCGCCGCTGTCTGTGGCAATGGAAACAATCTCCAGATCCGCATGATCCTCAATCATCCGTTTGTAGTCTTCATACCGCTCAACCGGCTTGTCGTAGCCGGTTTTCTCAAACAAAACGTCAATATGCTCCGGCACTACGTCGCAAACGGCGACCAGCTCCAGATCATTATTCACAGCAGCCTTAATATGGTTGACCGCGATCCTTCCGCAGCCTATTAAAGCGTATTTCATGGTCCATCCTCCCGATGATAAGTTACCGATACAACCGCGCGGCTAACGAATGGTAATCCAACAGCTCTCTGGCGCATCTGACGGATTGTTCCCTGTATTCCTTCAGCGACAGTTGTCCGGAAGATATTTTATCAAACGTCTCTTCCACTTCCTGTTCGTTCTCTACAAAGATTTCATTGCCGTAATTATACCCGTCCAAATAGCACAGATACGGATAGACCATGACCGGGCATCGGCAGCAAACCGCATTCTGCATGATGGCAGAGACCTTACCCGGCTGGCAGTAAAGATCGGCTCCGCACAGCAGCTTCGTCAGCTCCTCCGCGCTCTTCCACCCGGCGTAGACGATTCGCTCGTCCCGGCGGATCAACTCCTCGATACTCTCCTGCATTCCGGGGTCGATGGAACCGGCGACGACCAGTTTTGCATTGAGCCCCGGGACGTTGGAAAACGCCCGTATCAACTGTTCGGTCTTCTTCATCGGCTCGATCTTCCCGGCGTGTACGAACAGCAAGCCGTCCGCAACGCCATAGCGTTTTCTGGTCTTCTCCCGCAGTGCGTTATATTCCTCGTCTGCAAGACAATCTCCGCCCAGGGGATAAAACTCCATCAGGCTCTCCGGGATCTTGTACTCCCGGAGGGAAAAGATCTTGCACTCATCCGTAATATAGAAAAGCTTGTCCAAATAGGGGATCGCCTTTTGAATGATATTTCTGTAGTAGATCCGGTGAAGAAGATTCATTGAGAGCCAGTTTGTTCCGCTCGTGTAGTAGTCCGTATGGGTATCCGCATAAAACTTCACGCCGGGATGGCTCTTGCAGTACCGTACCACGTCTGACAGCGACCAGAACGAGAGTCCGTGTGCCATGATCACGTCCGGTGAAAACTGCATTATCCGCGCATATAAGCCGCGGTAGCACCTGATTCGGTTGGACAAAAAACCGCCCTTCGTTCCCCGATAGGCCAAACGGATCAGGGGGACTCCGTACTCGGTAAGATACTCGCCCGGCCGGGTAAAACCGATCCTGTTGTTATCCACAAACGTAGCGGTAGAGGCGATGATCTGAACTTCATGCCCGTCTTCGGCGTTGATGCGCGGAAGATTGTTTTCCTGATAATTATACCCGTCAACGTAGTAGCACGCCAGACACAGGTGCAGTATTTTCATGGTTCCTCCAGAAGGCAGCCGTTCTCTACTGATCCAGGACCGCCAAAGTGTTCTTGATCGCTTGTTTAATACCGCGTCTGAAAACCAGGTATGCCGCCGCAAGGATCAGCAAACAAACTGCAAATCCGAGCAGCGCCTTTTCGATCACGGAATATTGCGTTTGGTACGCAAAATAGTTGACCGCTATGAAAACCGCGGTGATCAGGCAATCGCTGAACGTTGCGGCGTCCAGCTTCCATCCGTACTGCTTGTGCACTTCCATCTGGCATAGATAGTACCAGATAATAAAACCCAGCAGCGCCGCGGCGGCGATCATCGGAACGGACTTTGTTGCCAGATACGCGGCGACGGTCAGCGCCGCATTGATCAGCACGCCGACGGCGTTCATCAGCAGCATCTTCCCCGTTTGCATCCGCACCTTATAGGTGTTAATGATCAGCAGGTTTGATTTGCATTGAAAGATAAAAAGCGGATATACAACGAACAAATACGATAGCGTCGGCGCGTATTTGCTGTAAAAGCAGGAAATCAGTATCGCGGCAGGGTAATACGTCAACAGCAACAGTGCTGACAGGATGGACGAGGAGCGGTCAAAGCTCTTATATGCGTCCCGAAGCTTGGAAACGTCGCACCGTTTCAAGATGGGGTAGAATACCGCCGTTACCGCGACGATGACCTGGCTGGCGACCGTCAGGGTATGCAGGGAAAAGGAGTAGGCGCTGAATTCGGCGATACCGAAATTTCTTTCTACCAGCAATCGGCTGAAAATGATAATGGACGTATTGAGCGTGGCGGCGATCATCAAAACGATCCCTGCGCTAAAATTTGCCTTGATCGGCCGGCGGAGCGTTGACAGCTTTGCCGGCGGCTCTTTGAACGCCTCCCGGGACGTTATGAGATGATACACGATGGTGGTGTATTTCGACGCCGTATACGTTCCGATGAACACCAGCGGATCCCTCACGCCAAGAACGATCAGCACGGCCATCGCCAGGACAAATACCACCCGCTCTACGATATAGCCCGTGGCGTACTGCCAGTACCTCATTGCCGACTGGTTGATATAGGAGATCATGCCGCACAAAATGGTGGGCAGGATATTCAGCGAAGTCATCACAAGTACCCAGTATTTCGTTTTGACTTCAAACGGGATGATCAGCAGTATGATATTCACAATAACGGTTTCCGCCACGGACAGCACCGTCAGGAATTTGATATATGCCGACTCTTCCCGCCACAAGGATCTGTCGTAATCCCTGCCTCCGTAGTTCAGGTGTATCCCGTCGTTAAAGCCGAAAGCAAGTATCCCTACGTACCCTGAATACAGTACGTACAACTGCCAATAGCCGTAGTCTTCCACGCTCAAAAAAAGAGGAAGGACGAAGGAGATCAGCATGGAGATGATTACGGAAATGACGTTGGTAAACGAAACGCCGATGATCCCTTTTACGTTGTGCGACAACTTAAAGTTTATCAATCCTGATCCTCCAGTTCCACCGGTCGCTCTGGCGCATGCAAAGTGCCAGCGCCCAGAAGGCAAACATGGTATCAAACGTGCGGAACGCCTGGTTATTTGCCGAAATGAAGAACATGATCTTTGCGTAGATCATAAACAGCAAGAATGCCGCCAGATTCCCCGTATCAAGGTATTTGCTCCATGCTTTCCCGAACAGCCACATCAGGATCAGCAAGACAATCGGTACGCCTGCAAGCGACACGTCGTTTGCGATCCAGAGAAACGCCGTATGCCAACTGGCGTCATAGGGATACCCGTATGCATGGTAGACCTGCATATTATACGTCCGTTCCCACAATTCCTCCGAAAGGGATCCGGCGTTGTTGAGCAAAAACGAGGAATGACCCACACCGTAAGTCGACTGGAACGGCATATCGAAAGAAAGCGCAAGACCCCGGTATCCGCCGGCAAAGTAGCGGCTTATATATGCGTAGACCGGCTTGACGGAATCCGGCAATATGCGGTTGACGCCCTCTTCGGAATAGAACGCGCGAAATACGCCTGACCCCAGCGAATTGGTGTAGCTCTTACCGATCCGGCTGTTCATAACCGTTGAAAATACCAGTACGGCAAGCACGATCGCACCTGCCGACAGCAGAATCTTCTTGCCCGGAATCCGTATCTGCGTGCCGCCCACCGTCACGATCCGGTGTCTTTTCGCTCGTACCTTCTTCTTTTTTCCTATGCCGGCAACAATGCGGCATGTTGCAAAAAAGCCTATAAACTCTATGATTCCCACGTTTGTGCCGGAAATGACGTACTGAAGTATCGTCATCACCCAGATGAAAACGCTCGCTATCTTTTTCCGGATAGACAGTTTCTCCCAGAGCAGCATGGATAAAACGTAATACATCCACACGAACGGACTGCTAAGCACCACCAGATAGTTGATATATTTCCATATGCCTGTAACCGCTTCGATCTTATGATGCTCCGTGTACAGATCCTGGGCGTCGACGCCAAAGAGCAGGATTTTTTCGACCAGCTCGTTGGCATTTGCAAAAGAGATCCTGGTGAAAATATAGAATTTGGGCAGGATCGTCAGTAAAGATATCCACATCAACACGGACATCCACCGTTTGATCGGAAAGGCAGGCGCGTCCGGCTGTATCTGATATGACTTGGAACATCCGCCGATAAACCCGAAATACATCGCCGCATTACAGATCACGAGATAAACGATCAGCAGAACCTGATTGTTTTTCGGATAATCGTATGCGCCGAAATAATACAGGAAAAACGTGAAAGCGGAGTATGCCAAAAATAGTTTTGCCGGGCGCTTTTTGATCTTACTGTTCCCCATTTTTCTATCGTACTCCATGACAGTTTCAAACGTAATGCTTTTGAGCGGCTCGCTAAAGGGTCTCGATCATATCCAACACCTTCCGCATCTGGACCGTATTGTTCCTGTTTTTCAAGATCCACTCTTTTGCCGCTTCTCCCCGTCGCGTCAATTCGTCACAGGGCAGGGCATACAGCGCCTTGAGGGCCGTTGCGATCCCCTCCGCCGTTGCGTCCTCTATGATGAATACGTACTTTTTGTATTCTTTGGGCATACCGGGCAGATCCGTGGTGGCGGTATACGTCCCGGATGCCATATACTCCATGTTTTTCGACGGAAAACTGTACTTCGTGAATCCCAGCGTCGGTCTGGGATTGATCAGGACCCACGCTTTTTTCTCTTCCTGCAGGATATGGTCGTTATCCTTCACGCCGTAGTATGTGATCTTGTCATATACCTGGCTGATCATCTCGATTTCAGGCACGTATGCACCGTCTCCGTACAGGTGCAGTTCCGCACGCTCCAAATCGGCCAGCATAAAGCCCTTGACCAGATCCTCGATGCCGTACTGCTTATACAGTCCGCCTGCGTACAGCACGGTGAAGACCGGCGCTTTCGCGTCTTTATTACTCTCGTTGGGATCGATCCGGCTGTCGGCGAATCCCTCGATGATCACGCAGGGCTTTTTCCCCTTGTTCACCACGCTGTTCAGCTCATCCGTAATGCACATATATCCGTCGCAGGTCTCATCCAACATACGGCTGAGGGTCTGCGTGATCGTAGGACGCCGGTCATACCTTTTCCCGTACGCGGTGGGCAGATCCGTCACGATCCCGACAATTTTCTTTCCCCGCCTCCGTGAAACGATCCGCGCCGCGGTATAGGCGGAAACGGAAAAAGGATCCGCGATGATCACGCAGTCGGGGTTTTGAGATATGAGCCGCCACAGTTTGACGACGATCCCTCCGAAGTTTACGATCCGTTTCAAAACCGGCACGTTCAGGCACGGTACGTACGTAAAGTAAATTCCGTTCTCCTCGTCATCGGGCAGAGAGATATACTTTTTGCGGTTGTTTCTTGTGTTTACGGGCAAAACCGCCAACGAGCGCGCAGCGACTCCGTTTTGCCGGACTCCCTGCAGGAGAAGCGTGCAATATTTCTGATACTGCTGTGAGACTCTTTGCTCTTCAGCCAGAATGGCTCGATACGCTTTGCGTGAACAGCACGTACCCACAAAAATAATATTCATGCCTTCCTTGCTCATCTTATCCCCTTAACGTCATCTTGCATCATTCTCCCGGTTCCGGGCACCTGATCACGGCTTTTCCCCCGCCACCGCGGCGTCCAGCGCTTCCGGGGAGGAAAAAGACGCTCCGTACCGTTTAAGATCCGCCTCCGGCCAGTCCCACCATTTCAGGGCAAGAAGCCGGTCAACTGTCTTCTGATCGAATCGTTTCCTGATCTCCTTTGCCGGGACTCCGGCAACCACCGTGTAGGGTGCCACGTCGCGGACTACAACGGCATGCGCCCCGATCACCGCTCCGTCTCCGATCGTGACGCCTGCCTTGATAAACACCTGATCACCGATCCATACATCGTGCCCGATCGTCACCGTCCGGGACGGCTCATATGGGATCTGCGCGAAATTCCTCCCCATGATATTCCGCCCCTGCAGGAACACCGGCGACGTTGATACCGTCGTCATGGGGTGGAGTCCGCCTCCTATCCTGCAGCTGTCGCCTATGGAGCAGAAGCTGCCGATCCTCGCGTCGGTAATGTTGGTATCGCTGCCGGCGTAGGTATAGCGTCCCATCTCCACCCGCGCCAGCGCACAGCCGCTTGACAATCTTGCCGTTTTATCGATGCGGCAGTGGTGAAACGAGGGGATCTGCATCTTATGCAGGATCTTCGCCACATAATAGGATCTGAACATTTTACCGCCTCCGTGTAATGATTCGGGCGTATTGACGGCTGTTTGCCGAACGGTTCATGTGATCCAGAAAGAACTGCCGCGTCTGGCAGGTGAGCTGCCCGGCTTTCATGGCGCGAATCGCGCGGATAAGCTCTCCGGCATCCTCGCTGCCGATCGCCGGACAGCCGGTATCGTGCATAACGGACCTGGCAAACTTGCTCTCCTCTCCGATGGCAAACACCACGGGTTTCCCGCAAGCAAGGCACGTTGCCGTTTTAGACGGAAGCGCCGTCCGGTATCCGTCTTTTACCAGCGGAATGACGTTAACGTCCGCCGCAGCGTAGACGGCAGGCGCCCTTTCCGGCGGCTGCATGGAGTAAAAGCTGATATTCGTGATCCCGTCGCTTTTCGCCTTTGCCTCCAGTCTGTCCTTGTAGACGCCGTCCCCGATGATATGGAACCATACGTCCCCGTCGTCCTTCATCCCTTTGGCGGCTTCTATCAAAATCGCCACGTTTTGCATCACGCCGATATTCCCAGCATACACGACGTGGAAATATCCCGGCTTGAACATATGAGAAACCGGCGTAAGATCCACGTTTTCATACGGCTCGTCCTGATAAGCCCAGTTGTAGATCACTTCGATCTTATCCGGCGCCGTGCCGTCCGACACCAGCGTGTCCTTCATATCTTCACTAATCGTAATAATGTGGTCGGCTTTTCTGTATGCCGCCCGCTGGAGGACCGCCAGCAGCCTGCACACCGCGCCGCCGCTTTTGATCTTTCCGCCAAATACCGCGTTATAGGGAAAAATATCCTGCACGTTGAACGTTATAACCGCCTTCCGCCCCAGGATTCTTCGGGCAAGCCCCATGGCGAAGCCTCCTGCGGCAGTGGACTGGAGAAACAGCGCGTCATAGTCTTTGTGCTTTACCAACTCCGCCTTACAGCTCATGTGCCATCTGATCTCACGTATATACCGTTTGATAAAGTTGGTCTTTTCCGGCGCATCGCACGGGATGCAAGCGGTCGTAACATTCGGCAGCTTCAGCTCATCCGGCAGCTCCGGGTACGGGCCTCCCTGCTTCATCTGGAGAATGTGAACCGCATGACCGTCCTGTGCCAGCGCTTTGATGATCGCCTTGAGCAGGTGCTCTGATGTGAAATGTGAATCAAAGCCGTTGCTCATCCAGAATATCACTCTCATGCCCCGTGTATCCTATCTGTTGCAGTACGCCAATACTCTCTGGTAGTCCTCGATCGTATCGACCTCCGACCAGAAAATGCCGTCAACGTCCACCGTATAAACGGGCCTCCTGCCGACCAGCGAATACAGCACGTTTTCCCACCAGAGATCATATTCTCCGTTTTCGATCATATTGCACAACTGATCGTGAAAAGTAAGGACCCAGTCCTTCTTCAAAACACCGATCCCTACGTATTCGCTGTCGCGCTCCTCCCGTTTGAGCTCCTTGCCGTATTTTTGGAGAACGCCGTCTTTGCTGAGGAAGAAATAATCTCCCGTGTCAGCGCGAGTCCTGTCGGCAAGCAGGAAGTTGTCGTACTGAGAGGCAAACACCTTGTCCAAAAGCTCCTGTGTGTAGTAAACGTCAGCGTTTGCGATCAATAACTCGTTCGTGTTAAAAAACTCGTTTCGGGCGTACCACAAGCTCCCGATACTGTTTGTCACGCGGAAAAACGGATTATAGTATATCCGCACGTGGTGATCCTTCAGCGCGTCTTCAATCACGCGGTGCTTAAACCCGGTGATAACGATCACCTCAATATGGTTCCGCTGAAGAAGCTCCACCGTGTGCACGATCAGCGGCTGACCGTTCACGTCCAGCATACTTTTCGGCATTTGACCGATGTCGTTGCTGATCCGGCTTCCCACGCCCGCAGCAAGTAATATGGCCTTCATATCAGTTCTCCTATCAGCTTGTGCACCAGGTCGTCATAGTCCTCAAGCGTCAGATTTCCGAGATGCCCTACTCTCAACTGCTTGTCCTTCCAATCTCCGCCGGAGGGCGTCAAAAAGACCTCGTATTTCTCTTTGAGCGCCGTATATACCGCCGTTGCGTTTTCTTCGGGGAAGATGAGCGGCGTACAACTGTTGGAAAGCGGAATGGGCGGCAGAGCCAGCGGTAAGTCCTGTATCAATTCTCTAAAATACCGGGCACGTTGCGCGTGTTCGTCGTTGACCGCCTTGACCCCTTTGTGCATAATGCTTTCCAGCCGCTGATGGAGCGCCAGCATCGTGCCCACGGCAGAGGTGAACGGCGGCTGCCCTCTGCGCTGATTGCTGATATACTCCTCAAAATCAAAGTAGTACGCGCGGTTGCCTTTTCCCAGTCTCCGTACTGCGGTGGGCGAAATGGCGATCAGGGCAACGCCCGGTGCCAGCGCAAGCGCCTTCTGGCTCGCCGTCAGCACAGCGTCCACGTGAAAACGCTCCATATCGATCGGATCCGCCAGATATGCGCTGACCGCGTCCACGATAAACAGCATATTGTTTCGGGCACAAAACTCTCCCAGATACGCCAGATCGTACAATTGCCCGGTACTCGTTTCACAGAGATTTACAAGCAACGCCGTAAAGGATCTGCCGGCATACTGCTCAAACTCCTCTTTTCGGAATGCATGGAGAAATGGGATCTTATACTCCTCATGGGCAATGGCGTATCGCTCGCAAATCCGGGAAAACCGGGCGCCGAAGCTCCCGCCGTTGATCACAAGGACTTTATCGTCCCCGGACAGCAGGTTGGACACGGCGGCGTCCATTGCGCCCGTTCCGCTGGCGGTGAGCGCAATAAATTCCGACCCGTCGGGTGCGTGGACGGAATCAAGAAACCATCTTTCAACGTCCTTCATCAGTTTGCTGAATTCAGGCGTTCTGAAATATGGCTGCTGGGTTCCCTCAATGCGTAACGTCTCCGGGTACATCTGTACCGGTCCTACCGTAAATAGCTTCACTTGTCGTCTCCTCCGTGCGACCGGCTGATGATCTCCCGGGCGCAAATGCGTGTAGCCTCGCCGCCCGCTTGCATATGCGAGTCCCTGAACCTTCTGACCTTCTCGCATTCCGCCCGGTAGTCGCTTGTCAATATATATTCGATGACCTCATCTTCCGTATGGCAAATCCCGGAAGGGATCTCTTCTCCCAAATCAAAATAGAAGCCGCCTCTTGCCCTGTTGTATGCTTCGTAGTCATATCCGAAGCATATGATCGGTCTTGCCAGAATGCTGTAATCCATGATAATGCTGGAATAATCCGAAATCAGATAATCCGCCAGTATCAAGAGATCGTTTACGGCAGGATACTCCGACCCGTTCCGAATCGTATCGTCATATTGGATGCCGAGCATTTTTCGGGTATTTACGTGGGCTCTGATAAATACTACGTACTCATCGCCCAGTTTCTCTTTCCATTTATCCGGGTCGACGGGCGGCGCTATGTCACAGCTTGCCCCGCCGTCCGTACTTTCCCTCCACGTCGGCGCATAAAGAATGACCTTTTTCCCGTCAGGCACATGGAACTGCCGGCGAAGCTCCTCTCTCCGCTCCGCAGTCGCGTGATACAGCTCATCGTTCCTCGGAAGCCCGGAAAGCAGAAGGTTTTCGGGTTTTACGCAGAAATCCCGCTCAATGATCGGTCTTTCATAGTCGCCGGAAATGCAAAACCGGTCAATATGATCCCAGTTGAAATCACTGCGATCCTTTACGCCGTTTCCCATCAGGTTGATCGCCGGTCCGTGCCACGTATTGAGGTAAAAAGTCCCCTTTTTTTTGTATTTGAGGCCGCGCTCGATATTAACACTGGTGACCCAGTATGCCGCTTTGAGCGTTGTAACAAAATACTTCCACGTGTCGATCTTCACTTTTTCGCAATCGACCCCGGGGAACTCCTCCGGGTGCTCAAACGCCCATACGTATTTGAATCGTTTCCCTTCCGGGATACCGCGCAGAAACTCATAAATTGCTTTCGGCGAATCGTTGTACTGCTTTCCGCTGAAGGAAGTAAACAAAATGAGGTCGGGGTCGGTTTTCACAAACCGTCCCGCTAATCTGAAAAAAGCACTGCCTGTGCGGATAAACGCAGTAAGGATCCACGGCGTATGCTTGAGCGTATACTCGAATCTCCTTTTAATCCCCACGTTCACTACCTCATCGTTTCTCTTTCCATCTGACCGGCAATGAGACAAAATGCGCTGCTTTCAAAGCCTTAAAACAATGTAGGCTGCATATTGCCCGTTACCGGACCTGTTCGACCACGTTCTCCTTTGCCTCCGCCATACCCCAGTTCGCCATCGCCGTGGTCTGCCCTTCCTCGATGCCCTCGGTGCTGTCCGGCAGGAACAGCACCTTCACCGTGGCAAGCAGGATCTTCAGATCCTGCAACAGTCCCGGATTGGCAATGTACATCAGATCCATCTGCAATTTGTTGTACGGCGTGGTATTGTACTTTCCATACACCTGCGCGTAGCCGGTCAAGCCGGCCTTTGCCTGCAGGCGGAGCCGGAATTCCGGCATATCCTCCTCATACTGCGCGGCGATCTCCGGGCGCTCCGGCCGGGGTCCCACCAGCGACATATCGCCCTTGAGCACGTTGAAAAGCTGGGGCAGCTCGTC